>CAMAGM010000065.1 GCA_945833995.1 uncultured Prevotella sp. | reverse complement strand
GAAACTTTGATTATCAAACTCCCACGCGACTGATTTTCGGCAAGGGCGTGGTGGAAGAAAAACTGCAAGGCGTTATGGCGCAGTTCGGCGACAAGGTCCTTATCACCTACGGCGGCGGAAGCATCAAGCGCAGCGGACTTTACGACCAAGTGGTGAAACTCCTCAAAGGCAAGGATATTTACGAGTTACCTGGAATTGAACCTAACCCAAAGTTCAACCCAAGCGTACTCGAAGGCGTGAGAATATGCAAGGAGAAGGGCATCGACGTAATTCTGTCCGTTGGTGGAGGCAGTGTGCTCGACTGCACAAAGGCAATAGCGGGTGCAGCCTGCTCTGACGCTGACCCTTGGGACATAGTGACAGGCAAGGCACCCACCTTGAAGGCAATACCCATCGTAGATATCATCACCTTGGCAGCCACAGGCTCGGAGTATGACTCGGGAGGCGTGATCTCACGCACCGAGACCAACGACAAACTCGCCTATTTCTCGCCGCTGGTGTTCCCTGCCGTATCGTTCATCGACCCAACCTACACCTTCACTCTTCCAGTGAAGCAGACGCTCGCTGGCGTTGCCGACTGCATAAACCACATCATGGAGCAGTATTTCTGCGGCGAGCATATCATGATGAACGACGCCTTCATGGAGGGTGCCGTGAAGTCGCTGGTGAAGAACGTGAGGATTGTGCTTGACGAGCCAGACAACTACGATGCACGCGCCGAGATATTCTATGCCACAACACTTGGCTGCAACGGCATCTATGCCCTCGGCAACTCCGAGAGCGGTTGGCCAATGCATGCCATAGAGCACGCTCTCTCAGGGCATTACGACATCACCCACGGCGAGGGTCTTGCCATAGTCACTCCACGCTGGATGCGCCATATTCTAAACAACACCACTGGTGAGCTGCACGAACAGGTGGTGGAGCGCATCACGTCGTTTGGCAAAAATGTGTTTGGCACTGCCACAGCCGAGGAGAGCATAAGTACCATTCATGAGTTCTATGAGAGCATCGGCATACCTATGACTCTCCGTGAGGTAGGCATCGACGGCAGCCGCATCGACGAGATGGCGCGTCACATTGCCATTAACGAGGGACTCGACCAAGCTTGGGTTCCGCTGCACGAGGAAGATATCGCTGCCATTCTGCGCGACTGTATGTAATTGTTATGCAAGAGATTAGATTTGATTCCATACAGCAGGTGAACGACTACTACGGCATCACTACCCTACACCCCTTGGTGACTGTCGTTCATCTGGAACGGACGAACTATGCCACGGCAGCGAAGTCGCTGATACACTACGGTCTGTATGCCATCTGGCTGAAGGAGACCAAGGGCTGCAACCTCTCATACGGCCGCACGCCCTACGACTTCGACGAACAGACCGTGACATCGTTCGAGCCTGGGCAGACGGTGACGGTGGAGGTGACGGACCAAAGCATACGCCCAAAATGCGTGGGACTGCTTTTCCATCCCGACTTCCTGCATCGCACCAACCTTGGAAGGAACATTCAGCGCTACGAGTTCTTCTCCTACAGCAGCACCGAGGCACTTCACCTCTCGGAAGCGGAAGTGGTTGTGTTCAAGCAAGTTCTCGACATGATTGACACTGAGTTGGAACACCCTATCGACTCCCACACCCGCGAGCTGATAGTGTCGAACATCGAACTGCTGCTCAACTATTGCCTGCGCTTCTACGACCGACAGTTCATCACGCGCGAGGAGATAAACCACTCTGTTGTGAAACAATTTGACCATCTGCTGCGCAGCTACATCAAGGACGAAGCTCAGGCTAAAGGGCTGCCCACGGTAAACTATTTTGCCGACAAGTGCTGCCTCTCAACAGGCTACTTCGGACAGTTGGTGAAGACTGAGACTGGTAGAACGGCAAAGGATTTCATCAACGACCGACTGATAGCCGCCGCCAAGGAGCAGCTGAACGACGAGAGCCTCTCGATAAACCAAATAGCCGAACGCCTCGGCTTTGAGTATCCACAACATTTCGTCCGCTTCTTCAAACTGCGAACCGGAATGACTCCAAGGGAATATCGGAAGGCAGGATAAAAAAAAATTCTCAGCAAAAAACATGAGTAGCGCATCCTGTGACGGTTGTGCGCAATGAGGTTTCGTTTGAGTTAACAGTTAACGTTAACGCTTTTCCATTCAAAGGCGTCGTCCCATTCTTTCCTTTGGGTTATGTTTCCTCGGGATGAAAATTTTGTTACCTTGCGTGGAAACAAAAAAACGCCCGTTTTTTATCCCATAGAGAAGAGGGGTGGCGATGGTCGAAAGCGTTAACGTTAACTGTTAACTCGATGCACATTGTCATTTGCACATGTCATACTCTTCTCTATAGATTGTATTACTTTTTCATTATTATAATACGCGCGTGCGATATATGATATTTAATCTTGAGTTTAACAGAGTAATAGGGAAAGAGGGAATATGAATAGTAGTTTTTGCTTCGAGTTAACAGTTAACGTTAACGCTGGCTTCAATGAGATTCCCTTGTCCTTAACAACTCGGTCTTTTTTTTAGGATAATTCTTGCATATTTGTTTTTTTCGCCGTACCTTTGCAACCGACAAACAAGAGTACTGATCTATCAACAATTATTTTATGAGGAATATCCTATCTACACTACTTCTTCTCGTTAGTCTCACCGCCGTTGCCAATGGCGAGGTGAAGCCTTGGAAAAATGGAAGGCTGAAGGTTTCAGACAACCAACGTTTCATACAACATGAGAATGGCAAGCCCTTCTTCTGGCTTGGCGACACGGGATGGCTGCTGCCCGAGCGAGCCGACCGAGACGAGGCTGCATACTATCTAAAGGATGGATGCTGCCAGTGGCAACCTCACCTTCTTGGGCGAAATGTCGAACGGCATACAGCGCATAACCCCAAAAACGGAAGGCGATGGAGTGCTGATAGCCTTCGACTCAGCGAAGGACTATCTCACTCCTTAGTGGTCAGAGCCAGCGAATGATTGATGCAACCATTGCTGCCACAATTGAGACAATTATTGTAATCATAGTAATTGGTTGTCATTCAACATCGCTCTTGGGCATGATGAAGCACAAGAGGATATAAAGTATAATTCCCGGGAAAGCAGCTGAGAAGCTGGTCAGGATGGCGTAGCCTGCGCGAACCAGCGTAGGGTCCAACTCAAAATAGTCTGCGATGCCTCCACAAACGCCACCCAATATCTTGTCGGAGGACTTGGTCAATCTTTTATACATAGCTCAAAAAAATTATGTTTTGTTGCTGCAAAATTACACCAAAACCGCCGTTCCTCCAAATTTCTGGGACAGAACGACGGTTTTTGTGACGAATAGCAAGGGAATTTGAGAACTTTACTTCGCGAAGCTACTCATCCTATCAGAAAGAGAAAAGTAGTGGGAGGACGAGGGTCATCACGACTCCCATGATTATCTGGAGGGGCAAGCCGACCTTTATGTAGTCGCTGAAGGTGTAGCCGCCAGCTTGCATCACGAGGGCATTGGGCGGAGTGGAGAAAGGCGAGGCAAAGCACATGCTGGCACCGAGGGTGACGGCAAAGAGAAACGCCAAGGGGCTGACACCAAGCTCCGTGGCGGCACTCATGGCTATGGGAGCCATAAGCACTGCCGTCGCAGTGTTGCTGATGAACATCGTAAGGAGCGACGTGGTGAAATAGATGCCGCAGAGCAGAGCCATGGGGCCAATGCCGCCAAGAGCCGCGACAAGTTGGTGGCTCACCATTGCCGAGACACCGGTCTTCTCCAAAGCCGTTGCCATGGGCATCATTGCGGCTATGAGCACTACGCTCTCCCAGTTGATTGTCTTGTAGGCTGCATCGACACTGCGGAAACAACCCGACACGACCATCAGCAAGCCAGCGGCAATGACCGCAGTGACAGGGGCAATGGGAATGAAGTCGAACACCATTACGGCTATCATCACGAGCATTATCAGTGCGGCAAGCGGAGCCTTGTAGGTCAACGTAACCTTTTCTGCCATTGTCTTTGGCTGACCGAGCAGCAGCCAGTCCTCTTCCTCTGAGTCAATCTTGGAAATGTTCTCCCACTGTCCCTGAATGAGCAGCGTGTCGCCAGCCTTCAGCCTCACCTCTGGCAGATTGGCAGTGATGTAGTCGTGGCTGCGCTTCACTCCAAGCACGTTAATCTGGTATTGCTCTCGCAGTCGCGACTGGCGCAACATCTGACCTACGAGGCGCGACTCGGGCATAACGACGATTTCGGCAATGCCAATGTCGTAGAAGTCGAGCGTGGTTGCATCCTGCTTCCTCAGGCATGCTGCCGATGCAAAGCGGGCAATCTGTTCCTTGGGTCCTTGCAGATAGAGAATGTCGTCGGCGGCAATGACGCTGTCCTGCTGAGGCAGCGACTGGGTGATGTTCCTGATCAATCCACGGTGGCGCGAGGTCTCGTTGCGTATTTCCATTATCGAGATGTTGTGGTCGGCACGAAGGTTGAGCTGAGCCACCGTCTTGCCTACTATGCAGCTACGGGCATCCACACGATATGCCTCAACATTGTTGTCGAGACGATATTCGTCCACAAGTTCCTCAAGCGACTTCTCACGCTTGCGCCCCTCTCCCACTCCCTTCTTCACGAGCAACTTGCTCAGGGGCAACATAACGAGAATGCCGACGGCAAGGCAGATTATGCCGACAGGGAAGAAGGAGAAGAAGGAAAGGCCCTCGTAGCCATGCTCACGCAAGGTCTCGTCGATGACAAGGTTTGGCGGCGTACCGATGAGTGTCAACATTCCTCCCATGCTGCTTGCGAAAGCCAAGGGCATGAGCAGTCGCGAGGGACTCTTGTGGCTCTCCATTGCCATAGAGACTATTATCGGCATCATCAGTGCCACAGTCCCAGTGTTGCTCACGAAAGCTCCTATCACTGCCGTAACCACAACCACGAGGAGGAACATGGCGGTGTCGTTAGTGCCAGCCAGACGCATTATCTTGTGGCTGGCAGCCTTGGCAAGTCCTGTCTGCAAGATGGCTCCACCCACTACAAACAGCCCCACCATCATGATGACCACCGGATTGGAGAAACCTGCCAATGCCTCTGCAGGAGTAAGGATTCCGCACAGTATCAGTATCGTCAGCGCACAGAGTGCGACAATGTCGGCACGCATCCTGCCTACGATGAACATTGCGACAGTTGCAATAAGTACTAAAATCGTTATTATCATGTTTTCTCTGAAATTGTGTTTCTGCAAAAATAATGATTAAAAACCACAATTCCAAATCCCACTCCACGTATTTAAGTTCTTTTGCGTAATATTATGAAAAAAGCACTGGGAGCATGGGCATACCACCCACACCCCCAGTGCTCTCGCTTTTCTCACTCCTCTCACTCAAAATTCAAAACTCAAAATTCAAAATTCAAAATTCAAAATTCCTCACTTCTTCAGCACCGGCTCACAAGTGAGGTTCACGCCGAGCTTCTTGAATATCTTGCGGTCAACCTCGCTTAGCATCACCGTGCAGTGGACTTGACAGCCTCGTAGCTTGGGCAGCTGCTCAAGCGCATGGCGACAGTTCTCGTCCACCTGTGAGAGAACAGACAAGGCAACAAGCACCTCGTCGGTGTGGAGTCGTGGGTTGTGTCCGCCGAGGTAGTTCACCTTAGTATATTGTATAGGCTCAATCATCGACTGCGGAATCAGCTTCAGCTCGTGGTCGATGCCAGCAAGATGTTTCGTAACGTTGAGCAACAGTGCGGCACTGCAACCAAGCAGCAGGCTCGAGTGTGCCGTAACTATCGTTCCGTCCTCCAGTTCAATGGCAGATGAAGTGTGTCCTGTTCTTCTCATACACTCCTTGGCAGCCGTTGTGGTGCGTCGGAAGCCAGTGGTTATCTTAGCCTGATTGAACAGCAGCTGTATCTTGCTTATCTCAGCCTCGTTGCAAGCCCCTCGCGCCAACTTGTTCGTGGCGTCGTAGTAGCGGCGCACTATCTCGTTCTTAGAAGCCTCGCAGCACACCTCGTCGTCGCTGATGCAGAATCCCACCATGTTCACGCCCATGTCCGTAGGCGACTTGTAGGGGTTTGTGCCATATATTCCCTCAAACAAGGCATTGAGCACAGGATAGATCTCAATGTCGCGGTTGTAGTTGATGGCAATCTTGTTGTATGCCTCAAGATGGAACGGGTCAATCATGTTCACGTCGTTGAGGTCGGCGGTAGCAGCCTCGTAGGCAATGTTCACGGGATGCTTCAGTGGCAGATTCCACACTGGGAAAGTCTCAAACTTGGCATAACCAGCCCTCACTCCGCGCTTGTTCTCGTTGTAGAGCTGACTGAGACACACAGCCATCTTGCCGCTGCCAGGGCCAGGGGCAGTGACGATTACCAAAGGACGCTCCGTTACGACATAGTCGTTCTGCCCGAAGCCCTCGTCGCTTGCAATTAGGGCTACGTTGTGCGGATAGCCCTCAATCAGATAGTGGCAGTAGGTCTTTATTCCGTCGCGCTCCAGTCGCTGCTTGAATGCTATTGCTGCTGGCTGACCATTATAGTGAGTGATGACAACCGAGCCGACCATGAATCCACGGTTCTGATACTCTTCCCTAAGTCGCAGCACGTCCTCGTCGTAGGTTATGCCGAGGTCAGCACGCTTCTTGTTCTTCTCAATGTCGGCAGCACTGATTACGATTACTATCTCTATGCTGTCGCTCAGCTTTTGGAACATCCTCAGCTTGCTGTCGGGCTGGAAGCCAGGCAACACACGGCTTGCATGATGGTCGTCGAACAGTTTTCCTCCCAGTTCGAGGTAGAGTTTGCCGTCAAACTGCGAGATTCTCTCCTTGATATGCTCAGATTGAATACTCTGATATTTCTCGTTGTCAAATCCTATTTTCATACTTCTTTTCAAAAAAACGGTGCAAACTTACACAAAATTTCCCAATTATTCAAATGCGATTTCCAAAAAAAGATTAAAAAGCCCACAAGAATGATTGTTTTACGGAAATATAATGCTAACTTTGCACTCCGAAAAAAGGAAAGGTGCTCGAGTGGTTGAAGAGGCACGCCTGGAAAGCGTGTAATCGGCAAAACCGATTCACGGGTTCGAATCCCGTCCTTTCCGCATTTTTTATTAAAGACTGGAAAGATTGGTTTTCATCATGAAGAAAATAATCATTGTCATCACATTCGCCATCCTCACCGTTTGCCAGTCGGCAAGCGCACAGAAGGCAAACATACAACAACAGGATAAACCGACAGCAACAGTGGCAGACACCATGCCACAACCAGCCATTGCCATCGACTCCGCTGCCACAGACACCGCCACCGCCGTGACCACTCCTACCGACGAGGAGCTTGCCGACGACGGACTTATGGACGTGGCTGAGTCGAAGGGGCTGCACAAGGAGCTGAAACGGAAGTTCATCGAAGGCAATGCCGGATTCATGTCGCTCGTTGCCCTTGCCCTCGTGCTCGGACTTGCCTTTTGCATAGAGCGCATAATCTATCTCACACTGTCGGAAATCAACGCGAAGAAATTCATGGCAGACCTCGACGCACACATCATGCAGGGCGACATTGAGGGAGCCAAGGACATCTGCCGCAACACCCGCGGCCCTGTGGCTTCCATCTGCTATCAGGGTCTGCTCAGGATAAGGGAGTCGCTCGACGACATAGAGCGCAGCATCGTTTCCTACGGCACCGTACAGACAGCCAACCTCGAGCGTGGCTGCACATGGATCACATTGTTCATACAGATAGCCCCATCCCTCGGTTTCCTCGGCACTGTGATAGGCATGGTCATGTCGTTCGACCAGATACAGCAGGCTGGCGACATCAGCGCCACCATCGTGGCGTCGGGAATGAAGGTAGCCCTCATCACCACCATCTTCGGTATCATCGTTGCCGTGGTGCTGCAGCTGTTCTACAACTATATTGTTTCAAAGATTGAGCATCTCACATCGCAGATGGAGGAGTCGGCAATAACACTGCTCGACGCCATAACAAAATACAAACAAGAAAGGAGCTGACATGAACATCACGAAGAATCCCATGCGTCTCTCACGCATCATACTTGTAGTTTTGGTAGCCCTTACGGTCGTAGTTTTCGGACTGTTTTGGCTTGTTGGCTTCAACATGCCCTTCATCGACGACCCCAAGTTCAACGCCCCACTTCTCACCGACGTTGTGATTTTCTTTGTCTATCTCATGCTTTTCCTCGCCATTGCCGCCGTTGTGCTGAGCATGTCGGGTTGGGCAAGGCGCATGGGGAAATAACACCACCACGACCATGAGGACGATGAAGTTCAGACATAAGCGAAGAAAAGGCATGCCGGTGCTCAACACGACATCGACAGCCGACATCTCGTTCATACTGCTCATTTTCTTCCTCGTCACCACGTCGCTCGACACCGACAAGGGTCTCCCCCGACAGCTGCCACCAATGCCCAAGGAGGAGAGCCACGAGATAATGCAAGTGGACAAGGAGAAAGTGATAGAGCTTGACATCAATGCCGCCAACATCATCACCGTCAATGGGCAACCTGCCAACGAAGCCTCACTTTCAGAGCAGTTGGAAAAGCACATTGCCGCCTATCCCACAGAGCATGTGGTGTCAATACATGCCGACCGCGAAAGCAGCTACGACACATATTTCCAAATCCAGAACACGCTGGTGAACACCTACCAAACCTTGCGCGATAGCTACTGCCGCAAACAGTTTGGCAAACCTTTCGCCAAATGCACACAGGAGAACCAGACAGCAGCCATTAGGGCTTTCCCTCAGCGCATTTCCGAACAGGTGGACGCACAGCACGAAACCAAGGAAGGAGGTGAGGAATGATAAAAGACAAAAGAAGGGCTACCCCAGAACTGAACACCGCCTCGCTCCCCGACCTAATCTTCACAGTACTTTTCTTCTTCCTCATAGTCACCCATCTCAGACAAGACCAGATGAGGGTAAGATATGAGACACCAGAGGGAACGAAACTGGAGAAACTGACCCGACGCTCGTCAACCTCTTACATCTATGTGGGGCAACCTATCGACAACCTCGGTAAAGTAAAAAGTGGCGAGATGGTCATTCAACTGAACGACAAAATCGCCACCGTAGATGATATTGCCTCCTTCGTGGCAAACGAGCGAAAGAATGCCTCGGCGGAAGACCTCAACAGAATGGTTTTCGACATCAAGGCAGACCGTAATGTCAAGATGGGAACAATCACCGACATAAAGCAGATGCTGAGGAAGCACAACGCCCTTAGAATCAGGTATTCTGCACAAGAGAAGGGCAAAGAGTGAACAATCGCTCCACATTAGCCGTAGTAGTCCTTTCCACCTCGTCCTCCGCAACTCCGTAGCACTCAGCCATTTTCGCCACAACGTAGGTCAGATAGCTGCTCTCGTTGCGCTTTCCCCGCATAGGCACGGGAGCCATATATGGGGCATCGGTCTCAAGCACTATCCGTCCAAGTGGGATATGTGGCAACACGGTGGGAAGATTTGATTTCTTGAAAGACAGCACACCGCCTATTCCAAGCATGAAATTCTCAAACTCAAGCAGCTGCGCCGCCTCATGCTCATTGCCCGTGAAGCAATGGAACACACCCCCAGGAAGCTCTTTCCTGTATTTCCTCATTATTCCCACCATCTCGTTCTGTGCCTTGCGGCAGTGGATCATCAGCGGCAGGCGTGTCTCCACCGACCATCTCACCTGTTCCTCAAATGCCAACATCTGCTCCTGCTCAAACTCGCGGCTCCAATAGAAGTCGAGACCCACCTCGCCAATGGCTACAAACGGCTTCCCCACCCTCGGGCGCAGTCTCTCCAGCACCTCACGCCAATCGCTGCGCACCTCCTCAGGGTGCAGTCCCACCATTGGGAAGGCATAGCCCGCAAAGCGCTCTGACACGGCAACCACAGCGTCAGTCGTCTTCTCGTCAATGGCAGGGAGCAACATTCTCGCCACTCCAGCCTCCTTGGCTCTTGCCACCACCTCGTCAATGTCCTCGGCAAATTCCTCGCCGTCAAGATGTATGTGTGTATCAATAATCATACCTTATTTAATATATATGTGGCTCATGCCTTCGATAATAGTAAATCACACCCAGTTTCCTACAGGCGTTGAACCTTGTCTCTGGTGGTAGCTCGGCATAGTGAGCCTCTATCTGGTTCCACAGTTCGAGTATCGTCTCGTCAATCTCCGGACGCAAGGCCTGAATGTTTGCCAACGCCTTCTCCGAAATCTCCATTTTTCTCCTGTGGTCGAGATAGACCTCACGGAAAATGTCGAGATGTGTCGCCACCTTCCCTATCGTCGGATTGTAGATAGGCAGTCCGCCACGCTTCAGCCTTTGCTTCTCACCCTCAACCACTTTCGTGCCGATGCTTATCAATGCCTCCGACGATTTCAGCTGCGGAACCGCCGTACTGTCCGCCGCAAGTCCGTAAAGCTCAAGATAGCTGCGCTTTATCTCCCCACGCTCCACTGCCAAGAGCAAGACCTGCAGGAAATGGCTCACATACATCATGGCGTTCCGCTGCAGCGGCTCTATCCTTGCGCTTGCCCGCTTCTGCGCCACAAGTCTCACCTTATACTGCTCTACGGCTGTCAGCAGACGGTCGTAGGCAGGACGGCACTTGTTCAGCACCGACCAATCCACCACGCGGTTCCTCACGGTGTAGATGTCGTTGTTCTCAAGCACTGTCTTCAGCACCTTCAACCTTGCGACGTCAGTCTTTGGCAATCGTCTGTATGGCATCTCAATTTCTACATTACAACGTAAAAATAACTAATTCTCCCTATGCAGCATCTGGTCGGTAAACCTTCTCAGCTGCAGTTTCTTCTCCTCCGCCACGCTTATTTTGTCGAGACAAGCCCTCGCCTCGTCGAAATAGGCGTTTATCTTCTTTTCGCACAGCTCGCGGATACCTATCTTATTATATATCTCCGTCACAGCCTCTATCTTCTCCGCCTTGTCGAAATCCTCGGCGGTAATCCACTTCATCAGCTCACTGCGCTGCTGGTCATTGGCAAGCAGGAAAGCGTTTATGAGCATATAGGTCTTCTTGTTCGATGTTATGTCGCCGCCTATAGCCTTGCCAAACACCTTTGGGTCGCCATACACATCGAGCAGGTCGTCCTGTAGCTGGAATGCCAAGCCAAGTTTCTCGCCAAAGTCGTAGAGATACTTGGCATCCTCGTCAGAGGCTCCTGCCAACACAGCTCCAATCTTTACCGCACAGGCGAGCAACACACTGGTTTTCAGGCGAATCATCTCTATATATTCATCCTCGGTAACATCGGTGCGGGTCTCAAAATCCATGTCATACTGCTGTCCCTCGCCTATCTCGAGCGCAGTCTCAGTGAATATGTCAAGCACAGTCTTCAACTTCTCCGTAGGACACTGTGCCATGCGCTGATAAGCCACTACGAGCATCGAGTCACCCGACAGAATGGCGGTATTGGCGTTCCAACGGCGATGCACCGTAGGCATTCCTCGTCTCACGTCGGCATTATCCATAAGGTCGTCGTGTAGCAACGTGTAGTTGTGGTATGTCTCCAAGCCCAAGGCAGGAGGCAGAATACAATCCACGTCGTCCTTATACATATTGTATGCAAGCAGCATGAGCACTGGCCTGATTCTCTTTCCTCCAATAGACAAAACATATTCTATTGGGTCGTAGAGCGTCGATGGCTGACGCTTGATGGTTGACGACTCGATGTAGTCGTTCACTTTTTTGAGCAATTCGTCTGATGTGTACATATTACTAATGATTTTAATTTACAGTTTAAACACTATCGGTATGCAGACCATAGTCCTGCACGGCTGTCCGTCCTGCACTCCTGGCTTCCATTTCGGCATCATTCTCATCACTCTCAGAGCCTCGTCGTCGCAGCTCTTCTCAAGCGACTTAATGATTTTCAAATCGGCCATCGTACCGTCGGCAGACACTATGAACTGCACCATCACCTTCCCCTGCACCTTTCGTTTCTGTGCCGATGGTGGATATTTCAGGTTGGCTGTCAGCCATTTCATCATTGCCACCGCACCACCGGGAAACTGCGGCAAGTCCTCCACAATGCGGAAGTTCAGCGGATTGTTGTCAAGGGCATTGTCCGCAGGAGCAAACAGAGGGTTTTCCTTCTCCTTTTCCTCCTTTTCGTCATCGTTGGCGTTGTCCTTCCCCTCGCTTTCATCCTTTTTCTCCTCTGGCATGTCCATTTGGTTGAGTTCCTTGGTCTTCTCCACCACCTTTATTTGGTCGGCTGCCGGTTTTGGCGTTTGCTTAATGGCGAGGGCAATGCGCTCCTCCTCGCGCTTCAGTGGCGCAAGTTCCATTTCCTCCGTCAGCTCGTCGTAGTCCTCATCCTCGTCTCCATCGCCTCCCGAGGTGTACTCAAGCGCTACGAAGAGTGCCGCCAGGACAACTATGAGCGAGATCATATACATCCTGAAGCGTCCGTGATCGAGGTCAACATTCTTGTTTTTCTTTATTTCCATCTACTCCCAAAAGTCGATTTTGCGGCAATAAAAGGGCGTAATCGCAGCGATTAACTCCTTTTAACGCACATAAATCACATTTATATCAATTTTGATGGTACAAAAGTAGCCTTTATATTTGAAAAAAGCATTATCTTTGCAGCCAAAATGTATTAAATAGATGAAAAAAATCGTTTTTGCCACCTTTTTCAGCCTCTCTTCCGCCGTTTTATGCGCCCAAGAGAGCGAAACGGCATACAATTTCCTGCGTCTGCCAGTCAGTGCTCACGCAGCGGCATTGGGTGGCGACAACGTCAGCATAACCGACGACGATGCCTCAATGGCATTCCACAACCCCGCACTTCTGTCGGGAGTGGCAGACAAGACCATAAACCTGAACTTCATGACTTATATGGAAGGTGCGAAGACGGCAAGTGCAAGCTTCACCAAAGCCCTTCGCGAGCGGGCTACATGGTTTGTCGGGGCACAATACATCGATTATGGTGAGATGAAGCACACTACATCGTCAGGAGAGATTCTCGGCAACATATCGGCAAAGGACATCATGCTCTGCGGAGCACTGGAATACAATCTCACCAACCGCCTCTCCGGAGGCATAACGGCAAAGTTCATCACCTCCGACCTCGCTGGCTACAACTCGCTTGCCGTAGGGGTGGATTTGGGTCTCAACTACTACGACTACGACCACGACCTTTCCATCTCAGCCGTTGCAAGAAACCTCGGCGGACAGGTGAAGGCATACGAGGACGATTTCGAGCGCATGCCGATAGACGTTCAGCTGGGTGTGACGAAACGCATTCTCGACTCGCCCATCCGTCTCTCGCTTACGATGACTCGCCTCAACGACTGGAGCAGTCGGTTTGCCAACCATTTCGTAGTCGGGGCAGACATCCTTCTCTCCGAGAGCATCTACATTGCGGGAGGCTACAATTTCCGCAGGGCTGACGAGATGAAAATTTCCGACACTGAAGGTAGTAGCAGCCACGGAGCCGCACTCTCCTTTGGCGCAGGCATCCAGCTCCAACGCTTCAAACTGCAACTGGCATACGGCAAATACCATGTGTCAGCATCGTCAATAAACATTAATTTGAGTTACGGACTTTAACAATACCTGGGTATATGATGTTGAAGGTAATCTCTACCCCCTACCTTCTTACCTCTACCCTCTTAAAAATACAATTATATGAAGAAAATCATCATTGCAATCGACGGATACTCGTCGTGTGGGAAAAGTACTATGGCGAAGGAATTGGCGCGCGACCTTGGCTACATCTATGTTGACACAGGTGCCATGTATCGTTGCGTAACGCTCTATGCCATAGAGAACGGCATGTTCTCAGGCAAGTCGCTCGACTCCGATGCCCTTGAGCAGCGCATCGACGAGATAGAGATTTCATTCCAGCGCGACGAGGCCACGGGCAAGGCATACGCCATGCTCAATGGCCGCAACGTTGAGGATGCCATAAGGACCATGAGTGTATCAGAGCGTGTCAGCATGGTGGCAAAGCAGCCCTACGTCAGGGCAAAACTTGTTGAGCAGCAGCAAGGCATGGGTCGCGACAAGGGCATCGTTATGGACGGTCGCGACATCGGCACCACCGTATTCCCAGAGGCAGAACTGAAAATCTTCGTCACCGCATCAGCCGAAGTAAGGGCAGAGCGCCGTTTCAAGGAGCTTATGGACAAAGGCGAGGAAGCCAACTACAACGACATTCTCGCAAACGTGAAAGAGCGCGACTACATCGACTCCCACCGCGCCGTATCGCCCCTCCGTATGGCAAACGATGCCGTCCTGCTCGACAACAGCCACATGACCATTGCCGAACAACACCAATGGCTTATCGACAAGGCAAAGAGGGTGTGCCAAGAATAATCTGGCACACCCCATAGAGAGAGAATGATATTAACACTTAGCGTTTAGCCTATTTCATTTCCCTAATCGGCTTTTGTTTCAAATCGTCAGGTCGGGTGTCGTAATATGAGGACAACAAGCCCAAGGGCGAGAACAAAGCCATGGGAAGCGAGGACGCACTGAAGCATACCTCAAAGCGTCCTCGTTTCAAGTTCAGCATGGTTGGAATCAAGATTGGCGAAATCATAACTTTTGAGCCTACTGGAATAAAAGTCAGGGTGGCATCCGACGATTCCGTAGAGTACGAAGACCGTATCTATAAGTTGTCACCCTTTGTAGGCACTTTCCTGCCAGAAGAGAAGCGCACACCAGCAAACGCTTACCAAGGCGCAAAATATTTCTCCTACAAAGGAAAGATTTTGGACGACTTAAGAAAGGAAATCGAAGGTTGAAAGTTTCCCTCACAGGTCAATCCCATACCACTCCGCTATCTGCCGCGCCGCCACGGGCGACACCAGCTTGTGCCACTTCTCCACCCCAAGGCGCAGCTCCTCGTCGTGCCGCGCCATCCACCGCCCAAACATGCGCTTGCTCACCCCCGCTCGCTCCGCAAGTTCATTCTTCGATATGTATTTCATATAAATTTGTAAAATAATTATTCGTTTGCTTCTTAGTTAGCCCCTTGCAATAGTATAAGGAAGAAATCGCTCTCCCTGCCGAGGAAAAAATGTTTTTAAATTGTTAAACGATAATAGTTTAATTGTTAAACGACGAATGTTGTTTTGTGAACTTTTGCCCCTCAGCTACCTTCGGGATGGTCTCGGGATGCCTTCGGGACGAATACCAGCGCTTTGTATTTATTTTCATATTGCAAAGGCACGACAATAATTTCAAATATGCAATTATTCAGCCAATTATTTTCTTCCTATTAAG
>CAMAGM010000064.1 GCA_945833995.1 uncultured Prevotella sp. | reverse complement strand
CTCCTTTAACTCCATGAACTCCAAAGGTTTATCAAATCAGAAACTTGAATTAAGAGTTAAGAGTTAAGAGTTAAGAATTAAAAATAGCTAAAAGGCGTAACCTATTTATAGATTTTTACGTTTTAAAAGTATGACAAATGATACGATAGAACAAATATCAGCCGAAGAGGAGCAACTATTGGAACTTTTGGAGGCTGGACCTGAGCTGACCTATGAGCAGAGGGAAAGTCTTGCGGACAACAAGCAACTTGCCGACGACTACCTGCTTATGCGCCAAGCTATTGCCATGCTTGGCGAGAAACCTGTGGATGTGGACGGAAAGCTACAGCGCATGAAAAGCAGGCAACGCAGCAGACGCTTTGCACGTTTATACCCGCTTTGGGGTATTGGCGGGCTTGTGGCAGCCGCAGTGGTGTGCCTGTTCCTGTTCTTGCCCACGGCAAAGGTAGAGACTTCGGGACAAACCGACGTAAACCATGTGTTTGTCGCCGACAAGGCAGCAAGCGACGTAGTGATTACTGCCAACGGGGGCGACAAGACATTGGCAGAGGTGAAAAAGGTCAAAGATGAGCCCGATACGGAGATTGACGTGGACGCCTTGCTCGCAGAGTGCGAGGCTGAGGAGCGTGTCACGTTGCAGGTGCCGACAGGAAAGAGCGCCCATATCACCTTGCCCGATGGCAGCCAGGTGTGGCTTTATCCGGGAAGCCGATTGAAATTCCCACAAAAGTTCGTTGGCACTGCCCGTGAGGTGATGCTTGAGGGACAGGCTTATTTCAGCGTGCAGCGCGACGAGAGCCATCCCTTTGTCGTTAGTGCTGCCGATGTCACCACCACGGTGCTTGGCACGGAGTTCGTTGTGTCGGCTTATGATCACACCATGCCTCAGGTAACGCTTGTCAGCGGAAGCGTGCAGATAGCCATGGGCAACCACAAGGCATTGCTCTCGCCAGGTAGGCAGGCAACGCTCGCATCCGATGGAGGCTTCGACATTAGCGAGGTTGACACCGAACCATACGTGCAGTGGCGCGAAGGCTATTTCTATTTCGACAATGCCTCGCTCCACGACATTCTCATAGCCATAGGGCGCAGCTATAACGTCAGTGTCGTTTGCCAGCATCCCGAATCGCTCACCAAGCGCATGCGCTTCATAGCCGACCGCAACGAGTCACTCCACACAATCATCAATCGCCTCAACGACATTGTTGACAAGAAAGTGACTCTAACGGGAAACACTCTGGAACTTTGACGATTGAAGGGTGAATTTAGCCTGCATATACGTCATGTCAAGGGTTTCTGAGGCTAAAGTCATACAGAATCGCTATAACCTGCAAGGTTAAGCAAGGGCAAAAGCTGACTATCGAAAAAGTCGGCATTGCCAAAGATGCAACACCGACTTTCTTGCAAAGAAGACCAACCTACAAGTATGGTGATGAAAAACAGAACTTACAAAAATGGCACTCTGTTATAAATAGACGTTTGCTCCCATGCAGCTCGTAACGCCAAGAGTGGTTGCTATAGCCGTGGCTATCGACACGATGAGCTGAATTATCAGCTTCCAAGTGTTTTTGTTTGTTGATGTACTCATAGATATGAATTTTTGGGGAAGGTAGAGGGTAGAAGGTAGAGGGTAGAGATATGCTCGACCCGTGATATGCGGATGGCGGCTGGCGGCGAAAAAAGAACTTTAATTCTTTAATCCTTTAATTCGCGAAGCGCGATATTAGCCCTTGCGGGCTACGGACTTACATAAAGTAAAGTCCCTACAAGCGGCGGGAATAGCGCGGATGGCGGCTGGTGGCGAAAAAAGAACTTTAATTCTTTAATTTTTTAATTCATTAGTGTCCCGAATTTAACGGGACACTAATGTTAAGATATAATTAGTAATGCTGACTTACAAGGGACAGATTAAGCGAGGTGGGAAAGAGAATCATAATAAGTCACACTGCCCCAACAACTGAAAAATTAACCCCATGCCGACAACGGACTAAAACGGCTGCAATCTGTGTCCGTATAATGATTATGAAACAGAGATTTATACTTTTTGTTTCAACGCTGGTTCTCAGCATCGTTTTTGGCTGCTCTGCCTTGGCGTATGACGTTGAGATGGATGGGATTTACTATAATTTATCACTGCTGTCCCGTTTAGAAATCATCGTAGTTAAAAAGGCTCGGATATAGCGAATCATCACACTTTTCTTTCGGGACAGTTTTGTTAAACAATTCATTTAAAGGGGTCTTATCCGTAAGGAATAAACCGACATTTTTTGAGATGGTATGTAACGATTGGTCTATCCTACATTATTCATACCCCACAAAAATTTAGCTCATCTCTATAACTTTTATCAGTTTCCCGCCTCGCCCATAAAAGAGATGTCTTCCTTTTGTATCTATATTAGTCTGTTTCTATGTAAATATAACGTTACAACCTCGTTAGAGTATAGTTTTGAGAACAAACATCTTGCTCTCACCAACGGCAAGAGCTGCTATATTATAAAGAATGTGTGATAATGCTTATCAATGCTTATGCGGAACGTCTAAGTGCCGCTCGTATCTTGTCCCTGATAGGATGGTCACGTACGTACTCAACTTTGATTTTTGTCTTGTACTCCGTAATTCTGACAGCTGTCAGTATGACCTTTTCCCTAAAGGTGCTGACAGTACAGTCTGCAAGCCCAGTTTGTCTGAACAGGGTCTGCTTAGCTTCAAGCATCAGGACGTATGCGGCAGCATGCATGAACAGCCTGAACTGGTTTGCCGTGAACTTGCTGCAAGACATTCTGTCAGACCACAAGCCTTCCTTGAGTTCCTTTATGTAAAGTTCGCAATCTCCTCTTTTACAGTAAAGTTTCTCATAGACCACCTTCGGGTCCATCATATAAAAACTCGTGACTACATGCCTCACATTAGTCCCCATTCCATTGCACTCCACCTTGGTTATGACCCATTGTGGCTTTGCCCATGCCTTGGCTTTGTACATATGCCGATAATATCTTTTTACAGTCTTACCGTATCTCTTGTATTCTTCTGCCGCACGTGCGACCCATGGAGTCGCCTTGGCTGTAAGTGCCTTGTTCCCAGACAATCCTGTGATAAATTCCACAGCGTGTTGTGACTTTGCCCATTCCATGAAATCGTTGCTGCAGAACATGGCGTCACCCCTTACAATGATTACCGTATGCTTCCAATGCTTGCGTATTTCCATAATGAGGCGTCTCATCAGACCAAACACGTTTATACGCTTGCTCGCACGTCCTGGGCGCAGCAAGGGAAGTATGAGCCTGCCACTATATCCTTCAAATACATAAAGAGGCATGTAGCAATACTCGCCATAATATTCGTTGAACAGGGATAACTGCTGCGCTCCGTATGTGTTGCTGTCGTCAAAATCAAGGATTATCTTCGAAGGGACTTTCTTGTAAGACCTGATGAACTGCATTACAAACTCCTTGCCCATTCCATACAGCTCACTGTGTGTGACATGGTTCTCAAGTCTTGTCATCGTGGGCTGGGACGACAAGGGATGGTCGCTGGGAAGCAAGCCCGCACACATCTTCAACATACTGTCCTTGCGCAGTGCGTCACAATCGTCCGCATCTTCATAGCCTGCCTGAATCTGGAACACGCGTCGTGTCACCATCTCTTGAATACTATGTACAATCAAGTCCTCATTCCTCCATTCCTGAATATGGGAACACAAACTAGGCAGGAAGCCCTGCTTCAAGTTTACTCCATGAAGAAGGTGAAGACCGCCTAAAGAAGATAAATCCGGAGCTGTAAATGACACCTCAACCGGCTTTTTTAAGTCCTCAAACTGAAATAATTCGAGTTGGACTTGCATATTTGATTTTTTTGTTGTATCTTTGCACATGAGAACGTTATGTATTATTTTGATTATTAGTGCATTCAAAAATAATACTTTTTCTTGGATTATGCAAGAAAAACGTTCTCTTTTTTTATATCCGTGAATAATTTAGGTTAGTGTTTGCAAACACTAAATTCGGCTTGTATTTGATGTTTCCAAATATTTTCTTTATCTTTGCAACATGATTGCGGTTAATTAAACAATCGAATATTAAGGTGTCATGTATTGAAAATATTTTTTGGCTTTCAACAGAAAGCTAAGTCTATTCACAAAACTTTCCAAACAGTCTGTATTGACAGTGTCTTCCCATTTCAGCTTCTTACATAGTTGAGAGCGTTGTTTCAATTGATTCTTTCATTTTGTCAGTCTTTGGGATAGTCTCGGAATGCCTTCGGGACGTTCTCGGAGAGGTTGTGAATATGTTTTGCTCCAAGAGTGTGACGCTGCGGTATAATGATAATTAGTGAGAGATAAATGAAAAAAAATCATTAAGTGACACAAAAAAATACATTATCAAATAACACTTTTGGTGGAGTAAATCGTATATTAGTTAGAAAATAGGTAAAACATGATCAAAATAGATAGAATATACGATATCATTTCCCATTTATTAATAGGCTCTATAACCAATAAGGAGTCAGAAGAATTGGAAAAATGGCTTGCAGAAAGTCCAAAGAACAGGGACTTGATGGAGCGATTCATGCAAAGGGCAGACATGCATCAGATGTTGATGATGCCAAGAGCGCATCGCAATGGTGGCATTGTTTTTGATGACGGTAATGGCACGCAGGAGGCAATAAAGCTAAGGTATAGGCGGCGCATTGTAAGTATCAGGATGCAGTGGAAGAGAAGCCTCGCCATCGCTTCTGTTGCGATCGTCCTACTCGTGGTAGGTATATCACTATGGAATGACTATTGCAAGATTGTCGCCCCAGAGGTTGACCAGGCAACGTTGGCTGTCATGCGGACTTCCATAGAGTCTGGACGTTCAGATGCCAGTGTCACCATCCGCAGCAGAAAAGGCAAGAGAGAGGATCTTTCGCTGGCTTCATCTGTCAACGTGAGAGACGACCAAGCATTGACCAAGCTGTATCAAAGCGTAAGGAACGAAAGGCTGTCTGAAAGCGAAAACGTTTTTGCAGAATCTGAAGAATTGTTGGCAGACATTGTCACGCACCATGACAAGGAATTTTGGATGACGCTGTCTGATGGCACCCGAGTTCACCTTAATTATAATAGTTCGCTGACCTATCCCATCCAATTTGTCGGAGACAGCAGGGAAGTATATCTCGAGGGTGAGGCTTATTTCTTCGTGGCTAAAGACCGAAGGCATCCGTTTATTGTGCATACGCGCTATGGGGACATAAAGCAATATGGAACGGAATTTGATGTAAACACCCGCTACGATTCTCAAAACTCCACTGGGGTTTATGGTATAAAAGGCAAAGGACTTGCCGTGGTGCTTGTAAAAGGCAGTATAGGTGTTACTCCCATTGGCAAGACAGAGCACAGGCTCAAGCCAAATGAGCTTGCCGTGATAAGCGAAGGCAACAAAGACCTTAATGTAGCGACAGTTGACACCACTCCGTTCACATCATGGAATACGGGTAGTTTTGCTTTTGAAGATTGTCCTCTCGACAAGCTGATGGATGTCCTTGGTCGCTGGTACGGTAAGAAAATCCATTTCGCTGATGAGAGTTTGCGCAAGGAGATGTTTACAGGCGAGATAGACTGCTACGAGCAGCTCGACCACATATTGTCGAGTCTTGGCAAATCGACTTCCATTGACATGACCGTAGAGGGCAATACAATCATCATTGGAAAATAAAGAACGAGAGAGAGTTTTTAAATATTCATCAACAACAAGAGCTTATGAGATTAAAACAGACAAAGTTCCTTCACATCGTTTTCCTGCTTGTGATGCTGTTCGCATTCAGGGCACCGACAATAACGGCACAGAAGGTAAAAGGAGAGAACGTGACTATCGATGTCACTTCTGTAACCATTGGACAGTTGTTTACCCAACTGAAGAAGCAGACCGGCTACAATTTCGTCATCAGTAGCGACCTTGCCCAAAGCTTCCAAAAAGTAACGGTGAAGGCAGTGGACAAACCACTGAACGAGGTGTTGAAGCAGGTCTTAAGCCGCAACAACTGTACTTTTGACATTGACGGGCGCACCATCACCATTCTTCGGTTAGGTGGTACATCGCGTCAGAGAGTCGTGAAGGGAGTGGTGCGTGACGCATCAGGAAGCGTGCTTCCCGGTGTTCCCGTTTGCATCGGCGATTCACGAGTGTGCACCGTCACCGACGACGACGGCTTCTACACGTTCAAGATTCCCTTTGAGAGCTGCGACCTTAAGTTTACTTACGTCGGCATGAAGACAAAGTATGTGAACATACCGTCGGGCAGGAGCGAGGTTAAGCGTGACGTGGTGCTCGAGGACAACACTACTATTGACGAGATAGTCGTGACAGGCATCTTCGACCGTAGGAAAGAGTCGTTCACCGGCTCTGCCACAACCTACAATAAAGACGAGCTGATAATGATGGGCTCGCAGAACGTGCTCCAGTCGCTGAAAACGCTCGACCCATCGTTCGCAATCATTGACGACACGCAGTTCGGTAGCGACCCTAACCGTCTGCCCAACATGGAGATACGTGGTAAATCTTCAATGCTCGGACAACGCGACGCACTTGAGGCCGACCCCAACCAACCGCTGTTTATCCTCGACGGTTTTGAGTCGTCGCTTCAGGCCATCAACGACATCGACATCAACCGCATTGCCTCGATAACTATTCTCAAGGACGCTGCTTCCACCGCCATCTATGGCTCTAAGGCAGCCAATGGCGTGGTTGTGGTAGAAACCGTGAAGCCAACACCAGGCAAGTTGCAGGTAAACTATTCCGGAATCTTCAACATGTCCATCCCTGACCTTTCATCCTACAATATGATGAATGCTGCTGAGAAGGTGGAGTTTGAGCGACTGGCAGGACGATATGATGCAAGTATAGTTGAGACACCTGATCAAACACAGACCGACATCATGTTGACTGAACAGTATTACGACCGGCTCAATTCTCTTGCACAGGGAGTCAATTCCGATTGGGTGTCGGAGCCAGTGCGCGTGGGTGTCAGCCAGAAGCACTCGCTATATGTTCAGGGCGGTAACGAGAACTTCATGTTTGGCATTGGTGGTCAGTATCACGGCAACAAGGGAGTCATGAAGCAGTCGGGGCGTGATGTCTATTCTGGAAATATCGACCTCCTCTACAGAGTAAAGAATTTCCAGTTCAGCAACAAGTTCTCTGTCAGCGATGCCGAGTATTCCAATCCTACCGTCAGCTTCAACGAGTATGTAAGAACCAATCCCTACTACAAGAAGCGCAACGACGACGGCACCATTTCGCCTTGGCTCGAATACAGCGACGACGTGAAGATGGCAAACCCACTTTGGAACTCGTCGCTCAACAGCTACGACAACGGCAACAGTCTTACCCTCAGCAACTATTTCCAGGGAGAGTGGACTCCGAGCGAGGCGTGGAAGGTAAGGGCGAGATTTGGTCTTACTTACGCTGATGACGGTAAGAAGACGTTCGTGTCGCCAGAGAACACCGACCAGATACTCACCAAGGCAGCCAACCTGCGAGGCGAATACACCAAGTCGGGCAACAAGTCGTTGCAGTATGAGGGCGACTTCAGCGTCACATTTGCCAAGATGCTTGGCGACATCCACCGCATCAACGCCGTCGTGGGTGGAAACATCTATCACAACGAGTCAACTCTCGAAGCCTATACGGCTGAGGGATTCCCTGCCGGCGACTTCACCGTTCCCTCGTTTGCGGCAGGTTACCTCTCAAACGGTGTACCAACCTATGTCAATGCAACGTCACGTTCGCTCAATGCATATCTGAATGTAGGCTATGCCCTTCAGGACAAATACCTCATCGACTTATCGCTGCGCGAGAACGGTTCAAGCGTGTTCGGCTCGTCAAAGAAGTGGAACGAGACGTGGTCGGTAGGTCTTGGATGGAACATTCATAAGGAAGCGTTTATCGAGAATCTGAAGACAATCAACTACCTGAAGATAAGAGGCTCTATTGGCAATCCAGGCAACCAGAGCTTCGACTCTGGTCGAACACTCATCACCTACATCCTGCAACCCGGCTCGCTGAATTATTTCGGTCTTGGAGCACTTCCAAACCAGATAGGTAACCCGAACCTCGAATGGCAGATAACCAAGGACAAGAACATCGGTCTCGACCTTACCATGTTTGACAGCCGACTGTCGTTCACCATCGACTATTATCACAAGGTAACCGACCCACTGCTCATTGGCATCACCATGCCTCTGTCGTCAGGAACGTCAAGCTATTTCACCAATGCAGGCGAGCAGACTTCGAAGGGACTGACATTCATGGCAAACTACTATATACTGAAAGACCTTGAGAACCGCGTGATGTGGAACATACGTGTCACTGGCCGCACTCAGACAAACAAGATTGACGGAATAGGCAATAAGCTCGAAGCCTTCAACAACAGTGGCAGGGGAACGAGCACCGTGAGATATTTCGACGGCTCCGACCCCGACGACATCTGGGTGGTAAAGTCGGCGGGCATCGACCCGTCAACAGGTAAGGAACTCTTCTACGACCTCAACGGCAACTACACCTACGACTACAGCTACGACAACGAGCAAGTGTGTGGCAACACCCGTCCCGACCTTGAGGGCATCGTGGGAACATCGTTCACCTACAAGGGCTTCTCCTGCTCGCTCAACTTCCGCTATCAGCTGGGAGCCGACGTGTTCAACACCGCACTTTGGAACAAGGTTGAGAACATCGACTACAACTACAACCAGGACCGTCGTGCACTCTACGACCGCTGGAAAGCACCTGGCGACATAGTGTCGTTCAAGGACGTTCGCGACTACAACCCTTCGCCCATGACCTCACGATTCATTCAGAGCGAGAAGACCCTTACGCTGGAGTCGGTACATCTGGAATACCAGTTTATGGATGGTTGGATAAAGAGGCTTAAACTGGGCAATCTCAAGTTCTTTGTCGATGCCCGCGACCTGTTCCGCCTTTCAACCATCAAGGCCGAACGAGGAACATCCTACCCGTTTGCCCGCACCATCGAGGCAGGCATGTCATTCAATTTATAACAAAACCCATACGACAATGAAAAAACAAGGATTATACATAACCATCATAGCCTGCCTGTTGGGTCTAAGTTCATGCTCAGACTATCTTGACGTTGCACCCAGCGACAAGCAGACCTCAGAACAGTTGTTTGCGTCGAAGGCAGGATTCTATGCCGCCGCCAACGGCATTTACGACGGCCTTTCGTCGGATGCCCTTTATGGTAAGCAGATGACATGGGAGGCCATAGAAATCATGTGCCAGAGCTATTCAACCATGAAGTCAAGCACGCTGTATAAAAACTATGCGGCAAACAACTATACTGAGATTTATACAGCTCAGGCACTTTCCAACATTTGGGGAGAGGCATACAAGCTCATCCTCGCTTCCAACCTGCTTATCGACCAGATAGACCGGCAGAGCGGACTGCTGACAAACCAGGAGCGCGACTGCCTAAAAGGCGAGATGCTTGCCACCCGCGCCTTCCTGCATCTCGACATGCTGAGGCTTTTCGGACCGTCGCCTTTCAACGGAATTGACCAAAAGGCCATACCCTATAATGAGTCGAGCAACGTCGCTGCCCTTGATCTCCTTACTATAAAGGAAGTGGGCGAGAAGATAATACGCGACCTCGACGAAGCCGAGAAGCTGCTCTCTGCCGACCCCATCATCGAGAACGGCCCGATGATGAGCGAGCCTGAGGATGGCGGAAGCGTGCAGTTGCGCTATCGTCAGTACCGATTCAACTATTACGCTGTAATAGCACTCAAGGCCCGTGCCTATCTGTGGGTTAACGACAAGGAAAATGCCAAGGCTCAGGCATTGCGACTGATAACTGACGAAAAGGTGCAGAACATGTTTCCTGCCGTCGATCCCAACGCTCTGCTTGCCAACAGCAGCAACCCTGACCGAGTGTTCTCAAGCGAGGTGCTTTTGGGTATATACGACAAGGACCGCAACAACGTATATACAAACTATTTCTCGGGCTCCGCCCCAAGCGCCCAGATGCTCCAGCCTTATTCGGCTTACATAGTCGGTCAGTACGGACTCTTTTCAAACATGCTGCTTGGCATAGAGAACAGCGACTACCGATTCCAGTCGCAGTGGGAGGCGGCCACAGGAACTGGAGCCACTGGCCACAACTTCACAAAATACAAGGAGATTGACAGGCCTGATGCCACCGATGAGAACTCCGAATACTATTATGCCAAGATGATTCCGCTCGTGAGGATGCAGGAGATGTACTACATAGCCTTGGAAGGCTCGTCTGACACTAACGAAAAGGTAGATTGGTACAACAAGGCCCGCATGCGCAGAGGCCTGCCCGACTTGAATGTACTTAACATGACACCTTATTTCACCATGTATTGGGATTACGGATATGGCAATGTGTTCCTTTCCAACGAATACAGGCGTGAGTTCTGGGGCGAGGGACAGTGGTTTTACTTTGCCAAGAGGGTTGACATCGTGGGCAACGGAATAGCCGTGGGTTATTATTCCGACAACGGCGCCTCACAAGCACTGGCTCAATACAATCCGCAGCCACCATTGCCAAGCGGAGAAATGAAATGACAACATTAATTATACAACAATTATGAATATGAAAAAAATAATATTTGTTTTTGCTGCAGTCCTTGCCCTGGCAAGCTCGTGCAATGAGGATAAGATTCCTACATTCGACAGCGACGACGCAGGAATATATTTTCAAGATGGATTCCAAACCAGATTTTATCTTAACATAGACTCTTACAATGACTCTACGGCATTCTCCTTCAGCCAGTGTGACTACAACGTAAAGGACACCGTGTTGACAGCACGCCTGCGCACGCTTGGCAAGCTGTGCAACTACGACCGCAAGGTAAAGGTCGTTGTCGATAAGGCTAATTCCACGGCCATTGAGGGCACGCATTTCACTGCCGATTTCGACACCATCTGCATCAAGGCAGGAAAGAGCGAGGCCATGGTGAGCGTAACGTTCCACCGCACTCCCGACCTCAAGGAAAAGCAGGTAAGGCTGGTGGTGAAGGTTGAAGACAACGAGAATTTCAAGGTGCCGTTTGAGCAGCAGAAGAACACCAACGTCTATTATGCCAGCGGCGATACCATACGTGCAAACGCCTATGTCTTCGAGGTCAACGAATTCTATTCCGAGCCAATGCTTTGGACCATGTTTGGAAATGAGGCCATGGGACCTTGGTCAATATCCAAGCAACGCCTCATGACGGAACTGTTCGACCTCACGGCTTACGACTGGAGCATCGACGGGTGGAGAAACGGAAACGGCAAGATACAGTACAAGACGTTCTATTACTATGCCGTGAAGATGCGCATCTACCTTCAGGGCAAGGCCGACGAGGGCAATCCCGTCATCGACGACGATGGCTCATACATGCAGCTTGGAGAAGCCTATCAGGTGGACTATTCGGCTTATTTAAACAAGTAAAAAACGAGCAACTATTATGAACATAAGGACAATAAGAAACAATGCGTTTGCTGCGACTCTTCTCTTTGGCGTAGCAACCATAGCCACTACTTCGTGCGTAGATGACAACGGCAACTATGACTACAGCGAGCTTGCCGACATACAGGTGGAGGGAATACCGGAACTGACGGAGGTGTTGGCGCACATTGACAATATCAAGATAACACCTACGATAACCGTAAATGGCAAGCCTCTGGCCGCCAACGATCCAAACTATACCGTCCTCTACCGCTTTGGCCATAAAGGCATGGGCAATTTCGGCTACGACTACGAGGCGGGCAAAAGCATCGTATGGAAGGAATGGAAACCCACCGATGGCTATGGCATCGACGTGCCTGCCGATTTCAATACCGGCATGTACATCCTTTGGCTTACAATCACCGACAACACCACAGGAGCCGTGTTCTCCAAACGATATGATGTCAGCGTTGGTTCAACCACCTATGAGGGATGGCTCGTCCTCTGCGACGAGGGCGACGACAACTGCGTGCGTCTTGACATGATTTCAAAAATCAACTCCCAGCGAACGGAAGCCATCCACGACATTGCAGCCGGACTGCCCGAGTTGCATAACGCCACATGCGTGATTGCATTCCCCCAAGGTTCAATACCCGGCGACCAAATCCACGTGCTGAGCAGCGAGGGAGCATACATTCTCGACAGCGAGACCATGGAGTGTGATCCTAAGGAGGACGAACTTGTGGCAAACAGATTCGCCTTCAACCCTAATGAGATAATCATCAAGGAAGACCTGTTTGCAGCTGCATCGTATTCATGGCTACAGAAGTATAAGATTTGCTTCAGCGAAAACGGCAACGCATACGTTTGGGTTGACGGTTCAGGAGGCGCAGCCTATTCAACACCAGTCAACACCCTTGAGGAGGGTAGGGACGTAGAGTTTAAGGTGGCTCCATACGTTGGCTTCAACTGGACACGCCCTTGGGCAGGCAATGCGGCGGCAAACATGTTGTTCTACGACACCACCAACAGGCGGTTCCTCCTGTTTCTCGGAGGCTCCAATTTCAGTGGCAGCGAGCGTATGCAGCTCAATGTCATAGCAGAACCGTCGGCAGACGAGACCTGTCTGTTCTCATATTCTACTGGCAAGGACCTTGTCTATATGCAAAGCACCCGCAGGTCTAACGGACTCGTCTATGCCGTGCTGCAAGACCCTGCCACAGGCCAGCGCTCCATCTACGGAATCAACATGGGCGGCACGAAACCCATACAGGAGCTCTTCTTGCCTAATGTCAGTGCACCAGATTTTGACAAGGCAACACAGTTTGCATTCGACAATCGCTTCCCTCTTCTTTTCTATGCCGTAGGCTCAAAACTCTACTGCCATAATCTGGGAACACAGCAAACCAACGAAATAGCCACAGGTTTCCCGCAGGGAGAAGAGATAACGAAGATAAAGTTCAACCTCTATCGTGCCGTTGACTATTCAGAACTGACCAACCAGAGCGAGGAGTTCATGAACCAGCAGTTCCGGCTTGTCGTTTGTTCGTTCGACAATACGAAGGGCGACAATGGTGGACGCGTGACATTCTTCGATGTCGATGGAATGAACAATACTGCCAAAGCGGCAGAGCACTACGATGGTTTCGCCAAGATAAGGGATATAACCTATCGTGAGCGTTGCGAATAAACATTAAAAATATAAACAAAATAAAACTCAATGAAAAAGTACATTTATCTGTTGGTTGCTTTCATGACAGTGACTGGAGCAACTGCACAAAATCAGAATGAAAGTGTGGCTGACCGCATTAAGCAGACCTACGAGAAACAGCAAAAGGCTTTTGAAGAGGCCAACTCGGAAGTGACAGCAAAAATGAAAGAACTTTTCGCAGCCTATAATACTGCAAAAAATAATGAGACACGCGATTCGTTATCAAAAGTCAGTGCCCAGTATTATCCAAAGTTGCAGGCTGCCATGGATGAATACATGAAGGTAAACCCTTCAACCATACTGACTGCAAGCTTCATTGCCCCACGCTCTTCGCAAATGGGCGACGCCGAGCTTGCTGAGGCTTATGCAAAACTCTGCGACGACGCCAAGCAGTCGGAATACGGACAGGCAATAAAGAAGGATATTGATGCCCGCGAGGCACTTAAGCCTGGCAAGCCCGCTCCGCTGATAGCCAAGAACGATATCGACGGCAAGCCATTCTCACTTGCCGACCTAAAAGGCAACGTCATACTGCTCGACTTCTGGGCTTCGTGGTGTGGCCCTTGCCGAAAGGGCAATCCCCACATGCTCAGTCTCTACGAAAAATACTACGACAAGGGACTTCGCATGGTGTTCGTTGGCGACAACGACTCAAGCGTAGGGGAGCTTCGCAAGGCAATTGAGAAGGATGGGCTCAACAAACCCGGAATCACCCATTTGCTGAGAGGCCTTAAGGTGAAGAAGAATGAAAAGGGCGAAACCATAGGATACGACAGGTCGGAGGACGTTTCCGATATCTATGGTGTCCACTATCTCCCCACAAAGTTCATCATCGACCGTGAAGGAAAGATGGTGGGCAAGTTCGACAATGAAAAGCTTGACGCCAAGTTGAAGGATTTGTTTGGCGAGTAAAAATATTCTCTCTCTCTCGTTTTGGTGTGACATTGCTGTTAGGTGGTGTCACACCTCTACTATTGAATTAAGTAACAAAAGCAAGAGCAAGTCCTCGTCCTGTTTGAACAAAGCCCTTAGCTTGTCAATGGCGTTGCGCTTCTGCCGCTTCACGGTCTCTATGCTTATTTGCATCTCTTTAGCTATCTCGTAGTTTCTCTTGCCGTCTATGGCAAGCTGTATGAGCACCCTTTGGCGTGGTGGAAGATTGTCGATATAATGAAACAAACGGCTGTATATCTCAGCGGCAAAAATCTCACTCTCGATATTGTCTTCTGGCTCAATGTCAATTTGTGCGGAAAATCCCCTTTCTACCATCTGATGTTTTAAATGGTCTATACACCGATTACGCACACTTGTATATAATATTTTTAGGAGTACACTCCGTTCAGAGAATGTTGCGCGTTTTGCCCAAAGCAGCAGAAACACCTCTTGCACAATATCCTCTGCGTCTGTTTCCACCTTAATATATCGGAATGCATATCCAACCAATACTCTAAAATGGGTGTCATACAAATTTTGGAACATTTCTCTTTGGTCGTATAAGGTGGATTGACCAAGAGAAGTGTTTGCGCTGTTTGATCGTTTTGAAACCATTTTGTCGTAATTTTCTGCAAATATACTAATTTTTCTGAAATTATGCAAACTATTTAGACAAAAAAATAGGAAAAAGATAAATTCTGAAGTAATAGTCACTTTTCCGATGCCAGAAGGACTGTCAAAAGGACAGGTGACAAGAAGGGCAGGTGACAGGTCACTGTCCGTGTGCCACGAGGCGCACATCTATATATAAAGGGTTGGCTACCCTCCCATATAAATGTAGCCGTAACTGCCAATGAGATGAGAGCAGGTCTCTCGGTGTCGGTGTGCAGGCACTGGCATCAAACCCTCTGCAAGCCGCTGCAATCGGAAACGTTGCGGTGGTGAGCGTTGCAGAGTGGTGCGTATTACAGAGCTGAACGCAAGTGAACCATTCGATGAGGTGTCGTTAATTGTGTTTCAAGTCATGTCAAATTCAGTGTCGGACAGTACTGACGACAAGCAATGCAATAACCTGTCTATGGCATTGCGGCATGCGGCATAGAGGTGGCAGGACAGTGATACAGGCTCGTAGGCGGAACGTGGGAAGCAGAAGGTGGAATGCCAAGGGAAATGCCGAAAGTGACGAACAAGGCAGAAACGTACCGAAGTC
>CAMAGM010000063.1 GCA_945833995.1 uncultured Prevotella sp. | reverse complement strand
TGCTTGCAGCGCAAGGCTGCTTAGCTATATATTGAATTTTTAACGAACTATTGTTCTTTGAATATTGATTGTTTACAACACAAGCCACCCAAGCCAAGCCTCGGGCTGTGTAAATGGTATAAGTCGGTCTGCCTTCCACCGTTGAAAGGACAATGTCTGCATTATTGTTTCTCTCCCCATTAGCGAATGTAGCAAGTTTGCCGTAATCTTCCCAATTAGCGGGAAGAGGAGTTTCATCTGCCAATGCAACGAGATTGATGCAGAAAAGGCAGATGGCTGTTACGAACAGGCGGAAAGTGGCTACTATAGTCTCCATATTCATTGATGTTTTAAGATGATACATAGCGATTTGTGATTAATTAACCATGTACAAAATTACAAACTTTCCTCAAAACCTCACAACAAACTGCAAGAAAATCCCCCAACGCCAACGTAATTTATATTTTATTTGCAATCCCCTCCCCCTGTTGTTAACCTATCTTAACCATGCTTTTGTCCTTAACACCAATATTATTAATTCAAACCCGTTGGCGGATTTAATTTCGCCAATGGGTTTGTTTTTATCAATCTGTGTATATTTTTCTTTTCGTCAGCCTTCGGTATGGTCTCGGGATGCCTTCGAGATGGTGTCGGGAGGATTGTAAACAATTCTGTTTATGGAAGGACATTCGACGAGGACGTATTCGCCAAGGCAACGCTCGTTGTCCCCGCAGGAAGTGAGGAGGCATACCGCAACGCTGAGGTGTGGAAAAAGTTCAGTAGCATCTCCAATTCCACTGACATCAAGCCCTTCGTCGTTGGCTCTCAAAATGAAGGTCGCATCTACGACCTCCGTGGCGTGGAGATGAAGAGCGAGAAGGGAATATGTATAAAAGGAGGGAAGGTGAGAGTTAAAGCCCCCTCCGGCTCCCACAAGGGGGAGTGATGGCTGCGCGGTGTGGAGTAATTACGAAACAGCATCTTGCGAAGTCAGTTATATCTGCGCAACGACTTATTAGTGAGTCGTTGCGCGGATTTGTTTTATAAAAAACTTGGATTTGATTGGAGGAATGAAATAAAATGCTTAACTTTGCAGCCGAACAAAAGAACACGATTATGAAGTACCCTATAGGAATGCAAAGCTTTGACCAAATCCGTGAAGAGGGATTTGTTTATGTTGACAAGACAGCGTTGGTGTATGACCTTGTCACGACTGGGAAAATATATTTCCTCAGCCGCCCCCGCCGCTTTGGCAAGAGTCTGCTCCTATCGACTCTCGAAAACTATTTCCTCGGACGCAAGGATCTGTTCCGTGGACTTGCCATCGACTCTCTCGAGAAGGAATGGGCGGAATATCCCGTGTTTCATTTGGACTTTAATGCCATTAACTTCACGCAGCCTTATGCCTTGGATGAAACCCTTCAAGGCTTTATTGATGATGCGGAGAAGAAATATGGAATCAAGTCATCAATAACACAATTCGGGCTTCGATTTAATCAAATATTGGAAACTGCCCACGAAAAGTCTGGCAGACGTGCGGTGGTTCTTATCGACGAATACGACAAACCTCTGCTCGATGTTATGAATTCCGACATTCCCTCTCCTGTAGTAGCGGGAGAGGTAAAAACTCTTGAGGACTACAACCGCAACATATTGAAAGGTTTCTATAGTGTTTTTAAACTTGCCGACAAGCACTTGAAGTTCGTGTTGCTTACAGGCGTGACGAAATTCTCGCAGGTCAGTGTGTTCAGTGGCTTCAACCAGCCTGATGACATTAGTTATGACGGCAGGTATGATGCCTTATGCGGCATAACCAAGGACGAACTGCTCTCAGTGTTCAAGGACTCGATAAAGGAGTTGGGCGAGGCTAACGGCATGACTGTGGATGAGACTATAGCAATGCTGAAGCGCAAGTATGACGGCTATCATTTCAGCAGAAAAATGAATGATATTTTCAATCCATTCAGTATTCTCAAATGTTTTAAGAATAAAGCATTTGATAACTACTGGTTCTCTACTGGCACTCCGACATATCTTGTGCGTCTTCTGTCTGACAACCATGAGAACGTCAATGAACTTGCTGGTAGAGATTACCCTCCCGCAGAGTTCGTGGATTACAAGGCGACCAAGCAAAGGCCTCTGCCAATGCTCTATCAGAGTGGTTATCTGACCATCAAGGGATATAACGCTCGCAGAAATACTTATCTTCTTGATTTCCCTAACGAAGAAGTTAGGAGCGGAATGACATCTGTACTCGCAGCCGATTATTTCGGCGACGAAAGCCGTCCATCAACATGGCTCTATGACGTAAGTGACTCATTAGAGGCTGGCGACCTTGAGAAGTTCAAGCTCCAGCTCACAGCCTTCCTCTCCCACATCTCCTATCGCTTCCAGCGCAAGGATGACGCAATGGAGTGCGAGCGTCATTTTCAATACACCTTCTACCTTATCATGCTGCTGCTCGGCAAATACAACACCTATATAGAGAAGGAGACAAGCCAAGGTCGCATTGACTGCATTCTTGAATGTCCCGACTATGTATATATCTTCGAGTTCAAGCTCAACTCCACCGCCGCGGTCGCCCTGAAGCAGATAGAGGAAAAAGGCTATGCCTCGCCATACGCAGCCGACGCCCGTAAGATTTATAAGGTGGGCATCAGCTTCTCGTCGGAGACAGGCACGGTCAACGATTTCGACTATTTGCCTCGCGAATAGGTAAGCTGCAATTGCTGACAAAATAAACTAATTGAAGAAAAAGGTAAATGTTTGTTCGTTTCGCAGCCGCGTGTTCCCCGCCCCTATCAGCGGACGGAAAACCAATGTGCGGGCGGGACGCCCACACCCCCAGTGCGGCTGCCTATTTCACGTTTTTTCCATTTTGACCAATAGTTTTCCGTTTTGACCAATAGTTTTCCCGAATTGTCTTTCCTGTTACCCCATTTTTTATTAACTTTGCAGCAATTTTGATAATAACTTTAAATTTCGATTATGAATATGAATCGATTCTTTACCATTATGTGCCTTGTCCTGCTGTTCATGGCGGGCGGGCAGAGTGTTTGTCGCGCAGCTGACTCGTGGAGTTATCCAACAAGCAAGCCGACAAATCCTTTCGGCGGAGGATATGGCAGTTATTATGACCCCTACCTCATCAATAGCGCACAAGAGCTTGCCAATCTTGCCTATATGGTGAACAATGGCACAAGATATGAGGGAAGGTATTTCAGGCTGACTGCCGACATCGAGTTGAACGACATCAATATAGACCTCAGTGGCAATGTCGTTGACGGTTTGTTGACGAGCTGGATTCCTATCGGTGGCTCAAAGAGCTTCAAGGGAACCTTCAATGGCGGAGGCCATACGATTAAGGGACTTTTCATAAATGATGATATTGCAGATTATCAAGGATTGTTCGGCTCAGTTGAGAATGCCACTATATGCGACCTAAACATAGAAAACAGCTGCATCGTTTCGCCAAGCACTTCCCAAGGCAAATACTATGGACTGCTGTGCGGCATGTCGTTTGGCTCAATGAAGTGCCAGAATGTCCATGTGGTGGAATCCCTTCTCGACATTAAGAAAGACGAGTGTACAGTAGGTGGACTTATCGGTGGGTCAGACGACACAAATGCCAATGAGTATCTTCTTTTGGACAATAGCTCATTCGACGGCAACATTTGTGTCGGTTTTAATAGCGATGTTGCGGGAATGGTCACCCAGTGTCAGGGCATAATCACCAATTGCAGGACAAGGGGCAATATCTATATCACAAGGGAAAAGGAGGGGTATAATGTCCTTTGTGGTTACAAGGCAGCAGGACTTGCAATTCGTGCTATAGGCATTGGACAAAGCTCAGTGAATGTGGAGAACTGCGTGAATTATATGGACATACACATTATCCATAACAATTGGAATGGTTCTTTGGAACAAAGAGATTATTTATCAGTTAGTGGTCTTTGCTGCGCAGATATAGTCAGGAATTGTGCTAATTTCGGCAACCTTTATGTAGGTGCTGACAATGACGGCAAGATCCGTAAGATTTCAGCCTTGAGATTTACGGGAGCTTATGCAGATGTAGTTGAGGACTTTGCCAACTATGGCAATGTCATTTGCAAGGGAACGGTTGAAACGGTATATGACTCTTGGTACGTGGCAACAACCATCAGTGTTTATGGAGCGCATGCAAACAAAAAGGCAATACGCTGCGTTAACATACAGAAGGATAATGTGTTGCCTACTGGCAATAAGACTTATAAGTTCGTGTTATGCGGTATCAGTGTAGGTAATGATGCTGATATTTCAGAATGTCATTCCTATGCAGTCAACAATAGCGATGCGACAGTTGAAATCATTTCAAAGGGAGAAAACCATAATTCACTCTCCGACTTCACCGTACAGCCGTTTTTCAATAATGTAAATTGGGGAGTGGTGTCAGTGGCTGACAACAGTCCCTATTCCGCCTATAATGGAATGCCCGTGCCCGCAAGTTGCGACGGACATATAATCATAATAGAAGGAGACGGCACTGAAGCGAATCCATACATTATCAACAGCGAGGCTGATTTGAAGAATTTGCAAGAGATGGTCAATAACGGAAATGATGTGGCGGGGAAATATTTCAGATTGGATGCCGACATATTTGGCGGCAATATTTCCACCATCGGCGAGAGCAGCGATAAGCCTTTCAAGGGGCATTTCGATGGCAACGGTCATACCATCACAGGTCTTCGCAACTGCCTCTTCGGCTATATGTATGGCATGGTGAAGAACCTCACGCTGCTTGATGTCAACGTAATCCGCCAGAGCGCCAGTGCGGCATTGGCACTGTATGTTGGCGACGGAGAGAGCAGTATTAATGGCGAGATAAGCAACTGCTATGTTGGCGGTTTTGTCGCCGTAAAACATGGTGACAATATAGATCAAGTCGGTGGATTGTGCACCTTGATTTCCGATGGCTCAAAAGTACACGACTGCTATTTCAAGGGCACGCTGCAGGCAAACAACGATTTTGCCCCTGCCATCTACATGGCTGCAGGCATATCTCCATCCAACAGAAACCTCAAGGGAATATCCAACTGCTACGCATCGTTTGACATGCGCCGTTCTGGTGGTGGTCATGTCTTTGGCATCTCCACCTCCGGCGGCATGAGCAACTGCTACGCCATAGTCTCTGGAGCAGAAAACCAAAGCGGCTGCACCCTGCTCAACGCCGAGGCGGAGCTAAGCGCGTCAGCCCTTGGCGACCAGTGGATTCAGGGACTCTACCGCCCAGTGCTCAAGGGTACTAAATACTATGAGGTGACAACTCCCGAGGGCGAGACAACCTATCTTGATGGCATACCCGCAGAGGTTGCAGTGGAAGGTGGTGCGGCGGCAAATGCCAAGCCACGCACCAAGTCTAACGACGAGGAAGTAGATGCCGACGCATTGAAGTCTAACTACATCACCTGCTATGTCCCTGAGTCGGATGAGGAGCTGCGCGACGAAACTCTCTGGTCTCTCCCCAACGTGGCAATATATTCAGCTGAATATAATATGGACGTGATACCGAACTTCTACCTCGACAACCGCGAGGATCTGCGATACACTCCTACTGAAGGCGCTAAGAAGGCAATGGGAGCCATGTACTATCCGCTGCAGCAGAACGCCACTGGCTGGCACATGCTCTGTCTGCCGGGCTACGTCACCAAGGACTTGTTCCCCGAGGGCAGCCGCCTGTTGGTGGTTGACGGCGTTGACTACGACGCGAAGACCGTTCAGGTGAGCGAGACAGACACCATCTCCCCCGCCACTCCATTCATTGCTTATATCCCATTGGAGGCAGAGGACGTTAGCCTCGTGTCGTTCGGCGACCTTGTGTTCACCCCTCGCACACCAACCACGACAAGTCCACTCGTCGGCACGTTCATCAACAACACACTGGAAGACTGCGGCACCGAGCTGTCGTCTGACGGCAAGACGTTGCTCCATAGCCTCATCGCCGACATCAAACCCTTCCATGCGTGGATTGGCGGCGTGGTGGAGGACATGGAGATAGTCTCCACCTCAACGGGCATAAAGCTCGTTGGCAAAGACAACGACGGCAACGAGCGCATCTACGACCTTCGTGGCGTGGAGATCAAGAGCGAGAAGGGAATATATATTAAAGGAGGAAAGGTGAGAGTTAAAGCCCCCTCCGGCTCCCCCAGGGGGGAGTGATGGCTGCGCAGTGTCAAAGGCCCCTCCGGCTCCCCCTGGGGGGAGAGCATCGTTGGTGTCTCCATCAACTCGTTGACTATATAATAAATAACTCAACTTCCTTAATTTCTGAATCTTGAGTACATGCGAAACTTAAATAACAAATAGAATTATGAGAAAAAAATTACTTACAATGTTTTTTGCGGCACTGCTGCTCCCTACGATGGAGACTGCCGCACAGGATGGAAACAAGGTCAGCCTTGACTCGATTATCTCGGCACCAGGACCTATCACATGGTATATGCTTGACGAGGATTTCAAACAAATTGAATATACCGACACCGTGCTTAGGGCAGGATTCGTTATGGAAAACGTGTTCGCAGTATCAGATGGGGGCGACATCGACACTCCTGACGACACTTCGGTGCACTCTTCCCTTAGCACCATCTATGGCACACCCATTTGGGACGAGAGAGCAGACTTGGGCAGCTTCTTTGAGGAACTGGGCTATACAGAAGGCAATGCGTTAAACATCACTTTGAAAATGTTGAACCTGCTCCAAGGAGGTGTCTATAAGTACAAGATGAAGTTCCCCGCACTGAACATGGACAAGGAAGAGGAACTTGTGTTTTACGACGTGGCGAACATGCGAAAGACCGGACGCACGTTTTGCAATGTGGGCGAGGTTGCCAAGATGTCGATGCTCTACATCTTCAACACTGGCTATCCCTTCAATCAGGACACGCTGCAGGCAGAGAACAAGGTGAAGTTCCAGCTCTTCTCCGTTGACAAGGACAACCATCAGAAGGTGATAGACGAGAGGGAGAAGACATTCTCGCTACTCGACAGGGAAAAGCCGCTCGTGGCGGGCATCGACACCGTGGCTTACGACGGTTTCGGACTCCTGGAGGAGCTTGGTCCCGGAGAGTACTATCTCGACATGAGCTGCGACTGGAACAACATCGAGCGCACCACACGGGTGATTCTAAACGACACGCTGCGCGCCGAGATGAAACTCGACAAGGACCTCTACGTTCAGGGCGAGGACAAGAAGGCGAAGGTGAGCTTCAAGATGGACTACGGCTATCCTTACATCCATGCCGCTGAGGACGAGCAGCTGCCCACCGTACGTTTCTTCACCGAGCTGAGGGCGAGATATAAGGACGACTTGGAGGAGAGTGACACCATCTACACCGACTCGCTCTACACCGACTCGCTGGTAGTGGCTGACAGCAAGTTTGCCGAGGAGCATGTGTATTTAGAGAAGGAGATAGAGATTGACCTCGACAACATCCTTAGTCACTATGTGTTTGAGAACGATGTTGACACACTGTCGCTGACTGCTTCAATCAGCTTTGAGGGCACAATACAGAAAGAGAAGCATCTGAAGCTGTTGGTAAAGCGCAACAGCACCTCGGTGACTCACATCTCTACTGACAACGACGGTCCAGTGGAGTACTACAACCTCAACGGACAGCGCATAGCGGCACCCACCGACAAGCGCCAGCTATATATAGAGAGGCGCAACGGCAAGGCGGTGGTGAGAAGAAAGTGAGGCCCATCCCCCGACCCCTCCCTGGGGAAAAGGTGAGGCCCACCCCCGACCCCTCCCTGGGGAGGGGGGAGCAATGAGGGTAGAAGGTAGAGATTACCGAAGTGGCTGGGGGTGTCCCCTCAAACTCCTCAAACCCTTCAAACCCCTCAAACCCCTCAAACTCTTCAAACTTATAAAAAACTTATGAAAAAGACAAAATGGTTGTTGCAACTGATTATGGCAACAGTATGTATGTTTGGACTCACCGCTTGTAGCGATGATGACGACGACAACCCCGACACCCCCGACACACCGTCGGAGGAACTTGCCGACTACACCATCCTTCTTTATGGTTGCGGTGGAGGCAATCTTGATGAAGCTCTCATCTTCAACCTACAACAGGTTGCCGGCATGGGCTACAACGAGAAGGTTAGGTTTACGGGACTGGTGAAATACTCCAAGTCCTTTCAAAAAGACGCGGAGAAGCAAGGCACGAGACTCATTAATATGACTCCCGAGGGAATGGAGAGTAGCCAAGTAGCAGATATTTCCTTCAGGCTTAAGGACCCTCAGAACCTTGCCAATTTCATCGTCGATGCCCAGAAACGCATGCCCGCAAAGCAATATGTCATCATATTCTGGAACCACGGCAACACGTTCGACAAGAGCGACAACCTCGTGCTCGACAACTACAGCACCGGCACCCGCAGTCTGCTGTACGACGACAACGCCAACGAGACAATGTCAATCTACGAGGTGGAGGAAGGCATGAAGAGGGCTGAGAGTGCAGGTGCGCAGAAGCTGTCGTTAGTTTATTGGGACGTGTGCCTGATGAACATGATAGAGAACATCTACCAAATAAAGGACCACACCAACTATGTGATGGGAGCGAGCCACCTGACGCCAGGCATTGGCGGCGACTATCCCGAGCTCATCAATGCCTTGGCGAACAACGAGACGCTGGAAGACGCACTGCGCGAATATGTGCCACTCGTACTTCAGTCGTGGAAGCTGACGGAAGGCGATGAATCTACAGACCTCAGTGTCATAAACACGGCGAGGCTTGAGCCTTTGGTTCAAGGCATAGGGGAATATGCGCAGCAGCTGAGCAACATCATGAGCAAGCCTGACAGTCAGGAAGCCTTACGCATCAGCTACAATAGCGGTTGTGCAAACGAAAATAATCCATTTTACGCCAAGGTTTCCGAACTGTACTTCTTCGATTCCGAGAGTTTGTCGATTGACATCGTCACCTCGTTCTTGATAATGGCACATGCCTATCCCGGATTTAATGGTACACTGTCTGCCATAGCAGCCAAAGTGCGCAAGGCACTCGACGATGCCACGTTGGTGAAGGGCTCCAACAACCTTCCATCGAAACTGGAGGAGGTAGGCATCGGCATAAGTTGGATGTGGGCAGAGGACTACGAGGCTACGGTGAAGAATGTCTATCCACATCTCGCCTTCGACAAGGCAGCGGGCTGGAGCCGGTTCATTGCGAACAATCCGTGGCGTATCGTCAGTCTCGACGAATCAACCAATGAATTCTCTCTCGTTGATGTGCCTACATGGTCGCTGACGTGGAGCCTCGTCTTGCCAGGCGACCTCACTGAAGACGAGCAGAAGCAAATAGGCAATTACATAACAAAAATCCTTTCACCGCAATACCTTGCCTACCACTCTAAGATGCAGGAGGAAGCGGCGAAAATCCTCGCCGACAAACTTAAAGATAGCGTAAGCAAGGCTATCATTGCCAAAATCACCAGCATACTGAAGGAAACGCGCCCCGACAGCACCACTGCCCCAGAGTTCACCTACCATATAACGCTAAAGAGCGACGATGCCTCTACAGAGGAGTTCGTTGTGGAGATAACGGGTGAGCAATGCAAAAAGTAACTGGAGAATAAGGAATGCTCGACTTATAGGCATGCCCCATGCTACTGTGGCTCACAATAAAAATCATGACATTTTTCCACAGTGGCATGGGGACTATAATATATGTCAAAATAGCAATTTACGCAAAGACATACGGATATTATTGGTGTTGCTTTATTGGAATAATGCAGATTTCTCCCGTGTCTTTTATGGCTATTTTAAAATACAAATGTAACATTTTTAGTAAAGGGAACGATAATATTTTCCGAAATGACCAATAAATTTCCGTTTTGAGCAGTTTTGTATCAGGAAAACACCTTAACTTTGCAGTAACAAATTAAAATTGGAACAATCCGCCTAACTTAAAGACTTGAGTTTTCTGCTAAACGGTCGCAAACTGTTGGACACGAGGAGGGACATTGCTTCCAAATGCCGTAAAAAAGATATACAATATTTATTGCCGTGATTTATGGAATACGAGATATACACACTGGAGGCACTGGCGCACTACACCCGTGGTGGTGTGACCCTGTTCTTCATTTTTTGGAGCGTTCTGCTCAACAGGTATAAGGCACGCAGCCGCATGATGAAGTTGCTGTATGTTGCCTCATGCCTGATTTCCATTTGTTATGCCAAGGATGTGGTGTTCACAATCTATGAGATAAAGTACTCTGAGTATATAAACTGCATATCCGGCATAATAGACATGGTTTACATACCGGTGATTGCCGCCTTCTTCTTGGAGGTGGCATGGCCTGGCATAGTCACCTCAAGGCAACTGACGGCGGCAGTGGTGCTTCAGGCCATCTTCTTGCCTGTCTATCTCGTCTGTCCCTCTGACACAGTGGTGGTAATGGCATTGTCGGTGGCTTATTGCATGTCAGCCGTCACGGTGGTTTGCGTTACGGTGTTCGTGATAAAATACCGCAGAATGATGTTCGACAACTATTCCTACACCGAGAATGTTGACGTGCTTTGGGTGCTGTTCTCCTGCTATGCCTATTTTGGCACTCATGTGCTTTACTCGTTGGCGTTCAAGAACACAACATGGCTCAGTGAAACCATATTCAACATCGCCGGCATGATACTGTGGGCGGTGGTGTTCAGGCTTGCCCAAAGGCATAGGGCGCTGAAGATGTTTTTGGGGAGAACAAACGCCACCGCCGATGGCATGGACAATGATATGCCGATGGACGGGGATTTAGAAGAGGAGGAAGATTTCGATACCGACATAAAAGAGACAGACATAATGCAGAAAATTGAGGAAAACACCCCAAATGACAATGTTAGGCTGGAACGCGAGAGGATAATCGAGTCGCGCCTGCAGCAGATCATGGAACAGCAGAAGCTGTACCTAATGCCAAAACTATCAATTATCGACCTTGCCGCGAGGATAGGCACCAACAAGACCTACATCTCCGACTACCTGAACAACAAGCTGCACATGACGTTCCACGACTATGTGAACCAACTCCGCATTGAGGAGGCGCGCTCCATAATCAGCTCCATGTCTTACGACAACAGGCGAACGATGGTTGACGTTGCCACATCGAGCGGATTTAACTCCATTTCATCGTTCAACCGCCAGTTTGTGAAGTTCGTGGGAATAAGCCCGAAACAATATTTCCTTGAGCAATGCGAGAGTGCCAAGCCAGACGATGAAACCAACGATTTATGTGAATTATGAGACATCTGTTTTTATGCCTTGCCTGCATGATGGCGGTAATGGCGACGGTTTCGGCAAAGAGCAAGCCGTTTTTCTTAGACTATTTGTTCTATAGCGTCAACGAGGCGGACGGTACGGCAGCCTTGGTTAAGGCTCCGCCACAGTTTACCCATTTCTACTACGTGGTGGTTTACGACTCGATATTGGTAATTCCAGACAGCGTTACCTACGGGGAAAAGAGCTATCCCGTGACAGCAATTGGCGACTCTGCCTTCTATAAATATAAGGCTATTAAAAACGTGCAGCTTCCGCCAACAATAAAGACCATAGGCAGTAAAGCTTTCTACGAGTCTTCCCTTTCGGAAATCAACTTGCCCGATGGGCTGACCGTCATTGGCGATGATGCCTTCAACTATTGCAAGAACCTCTCAGGCATAGAGTTCCCCGAGAGTCTCGACAGTATTGGCAGCAGTGCTTTCTATTATTGCACGGGAATAAAGTCGCTTGTCCTCCCAGGCAGTGTGAGACACTATGGAGAGGAGGTTTTTGAACACAGCGGCGTGGAGTATGTCAAGCTGCCTGACAACATGGAATATATTCCCAAGCGTTTTATGGCATCGTGCCATAGTTTGAAATCAATAGAGTTGCCCCAAAGCGTAAAGCGAATTGGCTTGGGCGCTTTTTCATATTCCAGGCTGACAACAATCAATCTGCACGAGGGAATAGAGGAACTGGAGAAATGGGCTTTCTCAAGCTCTGACCTGACGGAAGTGCGCCTGCCTTCTTCACTGAAGACAATGGGAGATGCTGCCTTCGAGTATTGTACCGACCTCGAAAAGGTGGAGTTTGCCGATGGCTTTGAGGAGATTGCCGAGCGCACGTTCGGACATTGCAAAAAGCTGACGACCATCGTCATGCCAAGCTCGTTGCGGAAGATATGCCGCAGCAGCTTTGAGTATTGCACGGCACTGACAGAGTTCACCATTCCTGCCACGCTGACCGAGATGGAGGGAAACGTTTTCTGGGGGAGCGGCTTAAAGACACTTGCCGTTGAGGCAGGCAGCAGCAGCTACAAGATGGAGGACGGAGTGCTTTACTCTACCGACGGCAAGGGACTGTATTTCATCACCGACAGCGTGAGGACAACTTATGTGGTTCGCGAGGGCGTGGAGCGCATAGCCCCATACGTTTTTGCCAGTCAGAAATACATGGAGGTATGCCAATTGCCGGAGAGCCTGAAGGAGATAGGGCAAGGGGCTTTCCTCAACTGCTCCTCGCTCGCGGGCATCGACATTCCCGAGAGCGTGGGCACTATAGAGCCGTATGCTTTCAAGGGTTGTGGGAAGATAAAGGAAATAGTGCTTCCCGACAAGGTCACGGAGATAAGCATGGGATGCTTTAGGGATTGTTCGTCATTGGCGATGGTGAGGCATGGAGACGGCGTGAGGTCATACGGGGAAGATGCCTTTGGGAGCACAGCCATTACGGAATACACAGTGCCAGAAGGTGTGGTGGAGTTGCCGAACTACCTTTTCTGGTTTACTGAGAATCTCACTAAGGTCAACCTGCCCTCTACGTTGAAAGTTATAGGTGGATTGGCTTTTGAACAAACAGGACTGAAAGAGGTGAGTCTTCCCGACGGATTGAGGGAAATAGGTAGAAGTGCTTTCCAGCATACAAATTTGGAATCAATAGCCATTCCCAACTCCGTTGAGACAATTCAGAATGAGGCTTTCGGTTCGTGCTACAACCTGAAGTCAATAACGCTGCCGACAGGGCTTAGGAAACTGGGGGCAGAAGTCTTTTATAATTGTCGGTCGCTCGAGAGCGTGACCATTCCAGAGGCTACTGTCACCTCATTGCCGGATATGACGTTTGAGCAGTGTATTTCGTTATCGGAAGTCAACCTGCCATCAACACTTAGGGAGATTGGCGAGTGTTGCTTCAGTGGTTGCTCATCATTGGCAGACATAAAGTTGCCAGACTCCTTGAAGTACATCGACAATCAAGCCTTCTTGAGTTGTACGTCGCTAACAGAACTGGAATTGCCTGAAGGCTTGGAGGAATTAGGTCAGGCAGTGTTCGCATATAGCGGCGTAAGGGAACTGCGCATACCAGAGTCGGTGGAAGGTATAGCGATACAGTGTTTTATATTAAGTGAGGAGTTGGAGACATTGAGAATCGACGCCCCGCTTGAGATACTGCCATCATATTCATTATACAGCAACCCGAAATTGAAGAACATGTACCTGTGCGACGGTATAGAGATGATAGGCTTTGGGGCAATCCAAAAGTGTCCTTCCATAGAGACATTGGTTCTTCCCTCAGGATTAAAATACGTTGACCAGATGGCTGTGTTAGAGTGCAACTCGCTGACTACGATACAGTGCAACGCCATTACGCCTCCCGACACTCACGACAATCCCTTCGATGAGTCGCTTTATAGCCAGGCCACCCTGCTTGTGCCGCAACAAAGTGTCGAGGCATACAAGAGCCACCCCACATGGAAACGCTTCCTCAGCATCAACGGCAACTCAACGGCGGTGGAAGGAGTGACTGCCGACCCTGCGGCAAGCAAGGAGCGCATCTACGACCTACGAGGCATTGAAATGAAGACCGGTAAGGGAATATATATTAAAGGAGGGAAGGTGAGAGTTAAAGCCCCCTCCGGCTCCCCCAGGGGGGAGTGATGGCTGCGCAGTGTCAAAGGCCCCTCCAACTCCCCCTGGGGGGAGAGCCACGTTGGCGTCTCCATCAACTCGTTAACTATATAATAATAAACTCAACTTTAGGAAGACACTGTTGGGTATAATACTTATTATTAACAAGTAAAACATATTGTAGTGCAATGAAAATACTAATTTATCTTCTCTTGCTCGTGCTTACGGCTTGCCAGCAGCAACCTAAAGAGCATGAGGCAGAGGCAAAACCAATCAAGGATTGGACACTAAACGACTTGAAGGGAAAGAGAATGGGCACGCTGACTGGCTCAGCGCAGGACTTGTATGCCGCACAGAATTGTAGGGAAACGGAAATCGTCAGGTTTGACATTACAAGCGACCTCGTCGTGGCATTGCAATCAAGGAAAGTTGACGCTATTCTTTACGAGGGCACTTGCTTCGACGACATAGTAAGGCAATGCCCGGGATTGGAAATGACCGACAAGGCGGTTACCTCATGGCCCATTGTGGCGGCAGTGACCCCGACAAAGCCCGAACTGTGTGCCGACTTCAACTCCTTCCTCTCTGATTCAAGGAAAGAAGGCTATCTCGACTTGTTGAGCCGCCATTTTGTCGGAGGAGATGAGAAAGTGAAGATTCCTGTAACGGAGGTAGCTCCATCAGACAACGTGCTTAGGGTTGGCGTAATCGGTGCCAACCAACCTTGGGGTAGTCTTAGGAACGGGGAGTGGGTTGGCTTGGATATAGAACTGATGAAACGCTATTGCGCAAGCCGACATTTGACTTTCGACATCAAACCATATAATTTCAACGGACTCCTCTCTGCACTGCAGAGCGGACTCGTGGACATCGCAGTGGCTGCTATATGCGACACACCAGAACGCCGCAAGAACATGTTGCTCAGCGACCCTTACGCCGCCTCACCCACGGTGATTATGGCAATCAACCAAGCCAAGGCAGAGACGCAAGTGTCAAAAGGCTTGTGGGACACCATCTACGACGGAATATACAGCACGCTCGTGGTTGAGAACCGCTACAAACTGATACTCGACGGTTATGAGATGACCATCATTATCACCCTCTTCGCCACACTGCTCGGCACACTGCTGAGCTTCGGCATCTGCTATCTGCGCATGAACCGCCGCCGCTGGCTCAGCAGCATTGGCTCGGGCTACATCAGCATCATACGCGGACTACCCGTACTGGTGTTGCTGATGATTCTCTATTATGTGGTGCTGGCACCATTCGACATGCCGGGAGTGACCGTGGCAGTGATAGCCTTCGGCATCAACCTTGCGGCCTACGTCAGCGAGATGCTCCGCTCGGGCATTGAGGGCATCGACCGCGGACAGACCGAGGCTGGTCTTGCCTTGGGTTTCTCCCGCGCGCAAACCTTCTTCCATATAGTATTGCCACAGGCGGTGAGACGCGTGATGCCAATGTATAAAGGTGAGATTATCTCGCTGCTGAAATCCACGTCGATAGTGGGCTACATAGCCGTGGTGG
>CAMAGM010000062.1 GCA_945833995.1 uncultured Prevotella sp. | reverse complement strand
AATAAAACGGCAAAAGAATTATAAATAAAAATTAAGAATTAAAAATTAAAAATTAAGAGTTGGCTGCGCACAATCTGCGTTTACCTAACTCTTAATTCTTAATTTTTAATTCTTAATTCTTTTGCGTTCTTAACTCTTAATTTTTCGTTTTCTGTTTTCTCGTGCTACAGTGTGCCCTTGTCCCAGTCTTGGTTGTTGATTTTCTTCTCCACGTTCTTCTGCTTTCCTGAGAAGATGTTGTAGCTGAGGGTGAGGCAGAGCATGGAGCGCTGGTCGGGAATCTCGTTCCAGTGGCGGAACTGAAGGATGTCGTTGGGCAGCGACTCCGACTCGTAGTGCGGGGTGCGCAGCAGGAAGATGCTGGTGAGCTGCACTTTGAGTTGCTTGTGCTGGTAGAACACGGAGAGCACGCTGTTGTTCTCGTCTTTGTGGAGGAACGGGCCGTTGATGTCCTTCGTCACAAGGTTGTAGTACCACGTGGCACCGAAGCGTCCCTTGCGGAAACCTATCTCCCATTCAACAGGCAGGCGGAAGTGCGACTGACGACCCACGATGTCGCTCTTGTAGGTGTCGTTCCATGCGCCCACGGAAAAGCCAATGGTGAGAAGCTCCGACTTGAACGGCTTGAGCCTACCGTAGAACATGCCGCCATAGACGAGCTCGTAGTTGCCGTTGAGCGGCGACATGACGATGCAGCGGTCGCCATCGACCTCGTCCCACTTGAAACTGCTGCAGATGGGGTCGGACACATAGTCGATGAGTGCCTGAGAGTAGATGTCGAAATAGGGATGCGAGAGGTTGAGCGAGAGTTTCGCATTGTTCCTGTTGCCCGACTCAAGGTAGGGGTTGCCACGCTCGATGAGCCCTGGAATGTAGAGTTTCGCGCTGTTGCTGAGCTGTGAGATGGAGGGCAGCACTGGGCTTGACAGCACCTCCAGCTGCAGCTGTCCGTTCTTGATGGGATAGGACAGGATGAGCTTAGGCGTGAAGTAGAGCTTGGAGTAGTCGGTCACGTCGTTGTCGGTGTTGACATACGTGCCTCCTATGCCTACGCGATAGGACAGTTTCTTGATGTTTCCGCCGATTTCACCGTAGAAATAGTGGTTGTCGTTGTGCGACGTGTAGTCATATTCGTTGTAGTCGGAGAGCACGTTGCGAATCTTGTAGTCGGACTTGGCGAGTGTAGCCTTGTAGCCGAGCGAGAGGTTGGTCTTTCCCCACGACTTGGTGTAGGCAAGCTCGCCGATGAGCGAGTATTTGTTGTTCTTCGAGCTCATGTCGTCGTCGATGAGGAGGCCCACCCCCGACCCCTCCCCGGGGAGGGGAGAATTGTTGGCGGTTGTCCATTGACGGTTGTGGTCCGACTGGGTGTTGTTGTAGTATGTGCCGACGAGGTCAACGGTGAGTTCCTGGTTGCCCTTTAGCTTCTTGTTGAGGTAGAGGTCAACCGATGGGCCGAAACTGCGTATTTTCCTTTCCTGCCGTCCTTCGCCGTCCTGCCACAGAGGGTTGTTGTGTGCCTCAATCTCGTTGTCGGTGCGCCAGAACTGCGTGAAGATGTTTGGCGAGAACTTTGCCTGGAATGTGAGGTCTTCATCCCGATTATATGCATACTTGAGGTTGAAGTTAGGGGTGCAGTAGCCGAAATGGTAGTTGCCACGGTAGAGATAGTCGGACACGGTGGTTCCATCGGTGAACACGTAAGAATCCTCGCTCTCGCAGTTGGCGTTGTTGCGGTATTGCATATAGTAGTCGAAGGCAATCTGGTGGCTGCCCTTGTTGTAGCGCACGTAGAGGTTGGTGTTGTTGAAGGCTGTCCACAAGCCCTGCATCACGTCGAATCCCGCGGCATAGCCGGCATCGAGGGGCTGTGTCTTGATGTTGATGAGCGTGCCAACGTCGGCATAGCGTGCCGGTGGAACGGTGTAGTATTCCACGTTCTTTATCTTATCGACGGGAATGGTCTTGAGGTCGTTGTCGGAAGCCTCAACGCCGTTGACGAGAATCTTCAGCGTCTTTCCGGTCATGGTTTTCAACGTACCTGAGAGGTTGTCGAAGCGCAATCCGGGCAGCGTGGTGAGAATCTCCTGTGTCTGTCGGGAGATTTTCTTCTGCTCGTCGGAGAAGGTGAACACCGAGCGATCGACCTTGTCCACACGGTGGTGTCCCTTTATCACTATGCCGTTGATGGCATAATGGTCGTCCTGCAGCCTTATTATGCCCAGATTTCCGATGGAAACGGGCTTTTCAAGCTTCTTGAATCCTATGCACGAGATGCGCATGATGACCTCCTGCTGGTCGCAGGGAATGACGAACTTGCCGTTCTCGTTGCTCACTCCTCCAGTGATGAAGGTGGAGTCGGCGGCTGAGAGCAGCTGCACGTTGGCAAACACCACGGGGTGGTTGTTCTGGTCAACGAGCTGTCCTGAGAGCCGCTGTTGTGTCTTGTCGATGCACTCCACGGTGATGAGGCTGTCGCCTATGGACATGGCAATGGGATAGAAGCCGATGACGTCGCGTATGGCATCGACTATTGGGCGGTCCTCGAAGCTCTTTGTCACGGTGAAGTCCTCAAGCTGGTTGTAGATGAAGCTGATGCGATAGTGCTTAGTGCTGCGGTCGATGTCGATCAGCACGTCGGACATTGAGCGGTCGTGGTAGCTGCGCGATATGCGTTGTGCCTGCACTGTTGTGGCAATGGCGCACAGCAGTGCCAATATTATTGTTTTTGCTGTTTTCATTTTGAGTGATGGGCTTGGTTTGTCAATCCACTATCAAAGAGTCGCCTTTGACGGTGATGTTTATTTTCTCAAAGCGGTTGAGTTCCTCGATGTTCTTGTTGAGACCGTGGCGGCTGTTCCACTCGTAGTAGAGACGGAGCTGTCGGACACTGTCTGTCCTGAACGCCACTACCTTGCGGTTGGCATAGCCAATGTCGTGCAGCACTTGCTCAAGCGTGGCGTTCTCAAACAGTTTCCTTATGTCTATTGTCTTTCCGTCGTCCTTCACCTCTACGTATTGTGTCTTTCCCACAGTAGAGACAGAGTCGGCAGAAACGACGACATCCTGCTTTGGCGCGGAGCTGAACACTCCCGACACCACGGCAGCGTATGCCACTCCCGAGAGCAGGCAGATGCCCACCACGGCAGCTGCTATCTTGTGCCATAGAGGAGAGGTGGAATGTCGTGGCTCCTCACTTTCCGCAAGCGGTGTCTCGCTCTCAGCGTCGAGTGCAGCCTCAAGGTCGGCAATGGTCTTGAATGTCAGTCGGCTGTCGCCGTCAAGCAATGCCTGTTGGAAATCATCCTCGCTGTAGAGTTCCGGATGCTCCATCATATCGGTAATTCTTTTAATCTTGTCCATTGTTCTTGAATTTTCTTTTAAGTTTGTTAATACCTTGTGCCAGATGCTTATACACCGCCGTTTGGCTGATACCGAGCTGCGCAGCTATCTCGCGGTATTTCAGCTTCTGCTGGTAGTGCATACGGAGTATGCGTGCAGTTTGTGGAGTGAGCTCATTGTCGATGAAATCGAGAATATTCTCCATTTCGTCTGTCTCGTTGTCCGCAGGAGATGATTCTGACACGGTGTCGTCGGCTGTCGCGAGCAGCTTCGCCCTTTGCATCAGCATTCTCCTTTTTATAAGGTTGAGGCATCTGTTTTTCAGACAAGTCATCAGCAAGGCTTCTGTCTTGTCGCCCACAGCACTGATTTTTCCGCTGGCAACGTCGGCGAACACGTCGCCCACGGCATCCTCTGCCTCAGCTCTGTCGCCGAGCATTAACTGAGCAACGAGGGTCATTTTCTTTGCGTGCTTGGTGAACAAGCTTCCCGCCTCAATAGTGATGTTCATATCTTGTCTTAATCATTGTTTCTGTATCAAGAACAATCGACATATCATTTTCCTAACCCCTTTTGCGGGGAATTTTTAGAGGAGTGTGGAGTGAGGAGTGAGAATACCGAGAGGCGGCTGGCGGCGATGTGCGGGCGAGACGCCCACACCCCCAGACGTCACCGCAAATCACGGGTCGAGCATATCTCTCACTTCTTACCTCTCACCCCTCGCTAATCCCCCCTCCCCAGGGAGGGGTCGGGGGTGGGCCCTCACCTCTCACCTCATTTAAAACACCTTCCCTACCATCTCTGCTTCTTTTCCCTTGAAAGTGAGGAAGGTGGTGAGGGGATGGTAGTGGAAGTCGGCGAAGCGGAAGAGCTGAATGGCGAGGAAATTGCCGTCGGCTGACTTACATACCTCGCCCCTCACGTTGCCGATAGGAGTGCTCCTGACCTTTGAGCCACGTGCCACTTCCTTCTCTATCTGCGACATAGGACCCGTGAGGAGTTTAGCAAGGCGCTCGCCGTTGACTTGTGTAAACTCATACACCTCAACCTTTAGCTTGCTGCCTGTCGGCACATATACCGCCTTCTCGCAAAGTCCAAAACATGTTTTACCTACTATCACGTCACTATGGTTGGAAATGGCTTCCGCCATCTCCAAATTCTTTATCTTTGTCATATCGTTTTTCTTTGTTGTTGTTTGTTAATGAATGAAGTTTTAGAGGTGATTTTTCGAGGAGTGAGGAGTGAGTAGTGGGGAGTGAGATTAGCGAGAGCATGAATACTATGCAGTGCAGTATTGGTCATGTCGATACTTTAGCTGCACACGGAATAACCCTCAACATGTTTGGAGTTCTCCTCTCGTTGCAAAAGTATTCTCACTCCTCTCTCCTCACTCCTCTCTCCTCATTTCAATCTAACAAAGTATCCGCCTCAACGCGATGATGTAGTATTCGCGTGAGGCTGCCGTAGGAAACGGGGTGGATTCCTTGCGGCACGAATGACAATTTAATGGGTTGCTGACTAAGGTTGGATTAAGCGACGACCACAGCCGCACGGATTGTTTGCCTGGAGCTGGCCCTGTGGTTGGCAACAGTCGTGATGGCCTTGTAAGACATAGACGTAAGGAAGAAGTGGCATCGTTGAAAGTAGCCACGCCGCGCTGGTGCTCCTTCTTGTCTCCGTCGCAGAGTGTGTCGTGTCGCTTGGCATTCTCGTGGGTGATTGAAGCAGTGGCACACGTTGGCATCGCCATCGCCAAAAGCACGATGGCAAGACATGCCATTATGTGTATTCTCCGCTTCATGATGCCAATAATTTTTTAACTTAGTGCAAAGTTACAAAAGTTTTTCCATTATTGTAGCATAAGTGGCTCAACATTATCATCAATTAACATAATAGTTGACGAGTTTACGAGATATTATTCCTTCAACATTCCCTTCTTTTGCCATCATCATAGATTATGAAGATGCGGTCGTCTTCAATGAGAATGGCACGTCCCCGCCTGTGCTTGCGGTTTTTCTGATTGTCAACGTTCACGGCTATGACGCGCTTGGAGTGGAAGGTGCTGATGTCGTCGAATATGGTGTGGCCAACTATGACGCGGTCAACATCGTAGCGCCGCAACACCATCTGAAGGGTGTCTGCAGTGATGGGGTTGTATTTTGGCTCGCCAAGCACCATGCCACGATACCAAATAGGGCCACTGGAGCCAAAGAGGAAATAGGTGAGCGGCGACTCGGCACGCCGTTGAGCCTTGTTGAGGTAGAGCCCGTGGCTCATCTGCTCGTTTATGGTGGGAATGGAAAGGTCGCGCTCAAGCAACTTGCCGCTGATGCCGGCATGGACGAAGAGGTTGCGGCCTATCACCTGCATGGTATTGCGTGTTGACAACCAGTAGCCCAGCTCGGTTGAGCGGGAGAGGAGTTGGGGATATTCCATGCAGAGCCTCTCGGCAAGCAGCTTGTATTTTTCCTTAGTGTAGCGAAGGTCGTTCATCAGCACCATTGGCTCGTGGTTGCCAAGGAGGAAATCGACACTGCCGCCTGCCTGTACCGCCTCGTGCTCCAACTTGTATATCAGCCAAAGAATCTGTATGGCGTCCTTGCCACGGTCCATCACGTCGCCAATGACCACAAGGCGGTTGTTGCCGTATGACCAGCGGTAGGAGCTGTCGATCACCCCATTGCCCCGCAGGAGGCTTACCATGCAGTCGAGGTCGCCATGAGGGTCGGACATGACGAATATTTTCCCCGTCTGCTGACATTTCCACTCTGGACGCTCAAAACGGTGGAGCGACACGGTGAAACGGTGCTTGCCGTCGTGGGAGGTGACGGGGAAGGTCGAGAGGTGAGAGGAGAGAGGAGTGAGGAGAGAGGAGTGGGGAGTGATGATGGTGTCGGTGACGATGCCTTCCACGCTCACGCTTACCACCCTCACGCTGCCATCGGGACAATAGATGATGTAAGGGCCATCGGCAGAGAGGTGGTGCTTGTCGTGGGCAAAGGCCTGCCCGCCGAACAGAATCGACAGGCAGACCATACAGAGAGAAATCTTCAGGAAAAACTTAGGCATAACATCTTTTGCTGTTACTCATTGGTAGATTGATATTTTGGATTTTGAACAATGTTGCTGTTGGCATCTATCTCTGCCTTCGGTATCGGCAATACGCACTTGTAGTAGTTCCAGTCGAAATGCAGCTTTTCCTTGGCAGAGGTGAGATGCTTGGTGGAGCTGACCTTCGACTGTCCCGACACGTCGTGCCTATCGACGCTGCCACCGTCGCGCAGGGCATCGAACATGCGGTGTCCCTCGCCCACAAGCTCCTTGCGGCGCTCGGTCATGACGCGCTCAAGGGTGACTTGCGTCCCCTCTACGCTTTTCTTTGGGTTTGCACGCGCCACTATGGCATCGAGCCATTTCACGGCGTTGGCATTGTTGCCTGTCTTCACGGCTGCCTCGGCTGCATTGAGGTAAGCCTCGGAGAGGCGCAGCAGCGGGATGTTGGCATCCATGATGTCCTCGCCCTCCTGTGGCTGGAACTTGTTGACGAATCCTCGCTTGCTGCTATAAACCATGAGCTTCAGGCGCACGTCGGCAGGGTCCTCGCTCAGCAGTGCGTGGAAACTTGTGGTGACGCAGATGTCCTTATAGCCATTGGGTGAGTGCAGGCGGCCGAGCGACTCCTTGCCGGGGCTGTCGTCGGTGACGTTGACAATCTCGAAGAGCACCTCGCCCTTGTTGCTCTCGCTGTAGTCGTAGCCCCAGGCGTAAGGATATTCGGCGTTGCTCCACAGGGCATAGCCTTGTTTCTCGGCACCGCTGATTGCCTTTGTTGCCATGTCGTATGCCTCGGCATCGTCGCCATGGTAGAGATAGACACGGCTGAGGAGGGTCATGGCTCCCCAAAGGTTTATGCGCCCTTTGTGGTAGCCCTTGCCCTCGTCGTTGTCCATGGCACTGACGGCAGCTTTCAGGTCGTTGATTACAGCCGTGTAGCACTCAGCTACGGTGTTTCTCGATGGTTTTGCGTTCTTGTCGAGCACTGAGGTGACTATTGGCACTCCGAGCGACGCACCGTTGTCTTTCTTGTATGGATAGCCATAGAATCGGGTGAGGTCGAAATGGAGCATGGCGCGCAATGCCAGTGCCTGACCCTTGTAGTAGTCGCGCAGCTCGTTGTCGGTGGTCGCCATGTTGTCTATCTTGCCGAGGATGATGTTGCAGAGGCCTATCATCTCGTAGGGATATGACCAGAAGGTGGCTGGCGATGTGTCCTTGGTGAAGTTGAGCAGATAGTAGTTGCCGGTGCGCTTGGTGGCGCTGTATGCCTGCATGTCGTCGCCTGTGGCATCGGCGTAATATACCAGTCGTCCGGAATAGGCGTAGGCATCCTGCATGGTGTTGTAGATGCCATTGAGCAGAAACTCCACGTCGGTAAGGACATTCACCACCTTGTCTGTCTCCACGGATGTGGAAGGCTCTTGGTCGAGCCAACTGTCTGAGCACGATGTTGCCGTGAGGGCAAGGGCACCCATCAGAATGTATGACTTGATATTTTTCATATTCGTTCAAAATTTTAAAAGTTGATGTTGATACCAAAAGTGACTGTCTTCAATGGCGGTGTACCCCATACGGCAGTGCCTGCGCTCACTGCCTCAGGGTCGTATTGGTCGTACCGTGCCCATGTCAGCAGGTTGTTGCCCGAGGCATAGAGCCTCACGTTGTCGATGCCGCATTTCCTTGTCCATTCCTTTGGCAGTGTGAAGCCGAAGGTGAGGTTCTTCAGTCGGATGAAGTCGGTGCTGTGGAGGCGGCGGCTTGTTGAGTAGGTGCTCATCGGATAGTCGGGATCTTCCATGAAGAGCTCATAGTTGGTTTGGTCGCCTGGCTTCTTCCACGATTGGCTGTAGTAGGCGGGTATGTTTGCCTCAAGGTCGTCGCCTCCGTGCTCGGTTTTCTGTGCCCACGTGTCGTAGGAGTAGCCACCGAACTGGTAGGAAACCATGAAGTTGAGGTCAAACCACTTGTACCGCAATGTGTTGGAGAGACCTCCCGTGAAGTTTGGCTCGGCGTGTTTCATCGGTATGCGCATTGCCTCTGTTGGGTCCTCGGTGATGTCCTTCACGTAGTTGCCGTTAGCGTCCTTGGTGTTGGTGTAGAACTGTGGCTTGCCGTTGTCGGGGTTGATGCCCGCAAACTCTATGAGGTAGAACGTGCGGTAGGAGCTGCCTACCTGATGTATCTGCGTGCCGCTGATAATCTCTGTCTGCTTGCCGTCGAGGCGCACGATCTTGTTCTTGTTGTGCGAGAGGTTGAAGGTGGTGCTCCACGTGAAGTCCTTTGTCTGGAAGTTTCTCGACGTGATCTCGAGTTCCACGCCCTGGTTCTTCACCTCGCCGATGTTGAGCAGGTAGCTGCCGAAACCTGTGGTCATTGATATTGGATAGTCCATCAGCAGGTCCTTGGTGGTGCGGGTGTAGTACTCCACGGTCACGTCAATCCTGTTCCAAAGGCTGAAGTCAAGACCGAGGTTGAGGTTGTAGTTTGTCTCCCACGAGAGCTGGTCGTTGGCTATTTGCGAGAGTGTGAAGGCGGGGTCGCCCATGTAGCTCTCCGACAAGCCAAGGAGCCCGTAGTAGCCATAATAGTCGGATGGCAGGGTGCCGTTCACTCCGTATGATGCGCGTAATTTCAGCTCGCTGAGCCAACCGGAGAGTGGTTTCATGAACTCCTCCTCCATCATTCGCCATGCTCCTGACACCGACCAGAACTGTCCCCATCTGTTGTCCGAGGCGAAACGTGAGCTGCCGTCGGTGCGGAAGCTGCCGCCGAGGTAGTACTTGTTCTTGTAGTCGTAGTTGACGCGGCTGAGATAGGAAATCATTCTCGTGCGGGTGCTTGAGCCTCCTGCGTCGCCGAGTGTGGCTCCGTTGCTAAGGCTTGGCTTTTCGAAGGATGCGAAGTTCATGCGGTTGCCGCTGACATAGTCGCGGTATTGGTCGTCAATCTCATATCCCGCCAACACGTCGATGTGGTGGTTCTCGGCTATGGTTGCGAGGTAGGACAGCTGGTTTGCCCAAACGAGCTTGCTGCGCTCGTAGATGTTCTTTATCAGCTGGCCGTTCACATCGTCGCCGTTCGAGGTGCGTGGGTCGAGCCAATAGTCGCCCTTGTTCACGGCGTAGTCGTAGCTGAGTGTCGATTTCAGCTTCAGGTTTGGAATGAACTCATATTCGCCGTAGATGGTGTTGAAATGGCGGGTGATGTACTCGCGGCGGTGGTCGTAGGTGAGCGAGAGCAGCGGGTTGCGGTCGTCGTTGCGTATGAACTCGCGGTTCCATGTGCCGTCCTCGTTATATACGGGGTCGGATGGCACCACGCAGTTTCTCGATGCGTAGAAGGGCGACGTGTAGCTTGTTCCCTCGCTATAGACATCCTGGTTGACGTGCGACATGAGCATGTTCACTCCCAAGGTGAGGCGCTTGTTTGCCTTGTATTCGGCATTCACGCGTCCGCTGATGCGCTCCAATCCCGACACTGCCGTGATGCCGTTCTGCTTCAGATAGGCCAATGAGGTGTAGTACTTGAAGCGGTCGGAGCCTCCAGCCACCGATGCCTCGTAGTTCTGATGGTTGCCTTTCTGGAAGAGTATGTCGTCCCAGTCGATGTAGCCACACCATGGCACTGGAGCGTAGTCGTCGATGTATTTGTCGGCATATTCGGTAGCCTCCTGCTCGGTAGCTCCCTCCTTCACGATTTGTGATGTCTTAAGTCCGTTGTAGATATACTCCCTTCGCTCCTCGCCGCTCATTATGGGGCGGTATTCCATGGCGAAGTCGGAGAATCCCCAGTCGGACTTCAGCGACACGCTGGGCTTTCCCTCCTTTCCTTTCTTGGTGGTGATGAGAATCACGCCGTTGGCTGCCCTTGAGCCGTAGAGCGATGCCGCCGCGGCGTCCTTTATCACGGTGATGTTCTCAATGTCTGACGTGTTGATGGTGCTCATGATGTCGAAACCCGCATCGGTGCCGAGCGACGACACGTTGCCCGACATGGTTGGCACGCCGTCGATGACGTAGAGCGGTGAGTTTGACGCGTTGAACGAGCCCATGCCTCGGATGCTCACCGTGGTGGAGGCTCCCGGCTGACCTGACGATGAGGAAATCTGCACGCCAGGAGCGGCACCTTGCAGCAAGCCAGAGAAAGAGACAGTGGGGACATCTTGGAACTGACTGGTCTTTACCGTTGATGCCGAACCCGCGTATGCAGATTTCTTGAATGTACCGTAGCCGGTGACAACCACTTCCTCCAGCAGTTGGTCGTCGGAGCGCAGCGTGATGCGCAGCTCGCGGCTGCCGTCGGTGACAATCTCCTGTTGGGCATAACCGATGTAGGAGAACACCAGTGTCACCTTGCGTCCGTCGGAAGGCACGCTGAAACGTCCGTTCATGTCGGTAACGGCTCCCTTGCCCGTGCCCTTTAGGAAGATGCTCGCGCCAATGACCGGTTCGCCACTGTCATCGACCACCTTGCCCGTGATGTTGCGCCTTGAGGTGCCGCGCTTGTTTGCCGATGGCTCATCTTCCCGCTCCTTGTGGTGGATGACAATCTGCTGGTCGGAAACGATCTGATAGGACAGTGGGCGTGTTTTCAGCGCCTCGTCGAGCACGCTCTCCACGGTGGCGTTAGTCTTCTGAATGGTGATGTCTGCCCTCTTGTCGATAATCTCGTCACGATAGGAGAAGCGGTAGGTGGTTTGCTGCTCTATCGACTTGAATAGTTTTTGAAGGTTGGCTTTCTCGAGTTTCACGGTCACGAGTTTGCCGTGTTGTGCAAAGATGTTGCCACAACAGAACATAGCCAACAACAATAGCATGATGACATGCCTTTTGTTCTCATTTCTCTCCATATTAATACCTTGTTAATTAATAAAACACTAAAAAATAGGTTGTCTCTAACTTATGATACAAGTTTTGGAGAGAAATATACTATTCAATTGGCGTTTTTTTTTAATTAAAGGAAGAAAGAGGAGTGAGGAGGGAGAGGGGAGGGCCACCCCCCTCACTCCACAACATACCTATTCCCCTCACGGCTGACACTGGCGTCGAAGGACAGGCGCAGCACCTCAAGGGCATCGTCAACGTTGCGTGCCGGAAGCGTGCCGGAGAAAGTCTTGTCGAGCAGCGACTTGTTATTCACCACTATGTCGCAACCGAAATTGGAGTTGAGCGTCTTCACTACCTTTGAGAGCGGCACACTGTTGAACGAGAGATAGCCCTTGCGTAGGGTGCAGGGATTCTCGGCAAGCCGCTCAAGGGTTATCTCTCCCGTCTTGTAGTTGACGCAAGCACGCTCGTTGGGATTCATCACCACCGACTCGTCGGTCAGCGACGAGCAGAGGCTCACGCACCCCTTCTCAAGATAAAGCTCCGCACGGTCGTTGTCCTGTCGGGCAGAGAGGCTGAACGTGGTGCCAAGCACCGTGATGGAGAGCCCCTCGGAGTTGACCACAAAGGGATTGCCGCTGTCGGCATGCACCTCGAAGAATCCGTCGCCCTCAAAACTCACCTCGCGCTTGTGCTTGGTGAAGCTGTGTGCGCCGTAGCTCAGCTTCGACTCGTAATAGAGCGTCACCCTCGTGCCGTCGGGCAGGCTCACGCACGCGCTCTCTCCCCTACCCGTCGTGACCACCATCTGGTCGGGAAGTTGGGCGTGGCTCTCGCTATATAGATAGAAGGTGGCGATGGTGAGGAGCGGGATAAGCACGATGGCGGCATATTTGAGCAACTTGGCTACGACACCTGAACTGCCACGCCGTGGCGAGATTTCCATGGCAAGCCTCGACCCTATTTGCGCCATCCTGCCATCGTCTGCCAACGACGCGTCGATGGCAGACGTCGCCCAGTCGCTGCCCAAATAGTCGGAGAGCTCCTCGTCTGTCATTCCCTGCAAGCGCTGCCTGAGCTGCCTGAGCTCGGAGGGGGAAAGCTCGTCGTTGCGGTATTTCCTTATAAAGTCCTTCATTGTAAATCTCTTCTTATTAATACATACAAGTTTGAAACGGAAATGTAATAGATTTGAAACAATTATTTAATAAACAATAACATAAGGAACATCAGACAGCTGGACAGAAGCCTACGGACCTCCTTCAATCCCTGCGACAACTGGTTGCGCACCGTCTGCACGCTGATGCCAAGCTGGCTGGCAATCTCTGACACGCTGAGTTCCTCGAGTTTCGACTTTGCCACGATGACGCGCTGCTGGCGGGGCAACCTTTCGAGGCAACGGTGGAGCTGGGCGACAAACTCCTCATACTCCAACGGCGAGTGCGCCTCTGACCGCCTATGGTCGAGATGCTCGACATATTCCTCAAAAACGGGGGAGTTGGCATTTGCCCTGAAGGCATTGATGAGATGGTTGCGCGACATCTGGAAGAGCAGGGGGCGCAGCGAGTCAACGTCCTTCAGCTTGTCGCGGTTGAGCCAGAGGCGCAAGAACACGTCGTGGACTATCTCCTCAGCCCTCTCCGTGGATTTGGTGAACTGCAGTGAGTAAACAAACAATTCCTTGGAGTACTTGGTGAACATAGCCTCAAACGCCCACTGCGAGCCTTGGCGCAGCAAGTCGATAATTTGCCTTTCGCTATAGTGTGTATGTTTCTTTGTTTGCACGCTGCAAAGGTAATATAAAACACCCAAGGGGAGGCAAAAAAACAGTAAAAAAGTTTGGAGTTTAAAAAATTTTAGCGTACATTTGCAAACGGATATTTAGAACACCAGCTTATGAGAAAGACTTTATTCATCGTTATCGCCGTAGTTTGCTGCATGTTTGGGGGCAAACTCTCGGCACAAACTCAGGCAGACAACCTGATGGCAAGGGCACAGGAAGCCCTCGCCAAGAAAGAATACATCCAGGCAAGGAGCCTCTTCCTACATGCCTACAACGCGTTCGCGGCAAGCTCGCAGTGCCAGAAGGCAGTGGATTGCGGCACCAAGGTGGCGGCACTCTACTATCGGGAGAACTACTACAAGGAGGCTTTCGACATTCTTAGGGCTGCCGACCAGCTGACAATGGCTTGCGAGCAAAAGGACCACAAGCAGAGGCCTGAGCTGCGCTACGCCACGGCGAAGGAGCGACTGCAGATGTACACCCGACTGAAAAAGGGCGCCAACGCCAAGGAACAGCTCACGCGCATGGAGGAACTGGCAAACGCGGCAAACATCGACTCGCTCAACCTCGACCTGCTCTACACCAAGGCAAGCCACTACTACACCTTCGGGCAAACGGCACTGGGCGACGAGGCTATAAGCAAGCTGATAGAGGGCTACAGGGAGGCAAGGCAGTACGACAAGGTGATCGACTGCTACAAGACACTGATAGGCATTGCACGCAGAAGCGGCAACGCCGCAATGACCTCGCGCACATACGAGCAATATATAATGTGGAAAGACTCCGTGCGCGTGCTGAAGGCTCAGGACGAACTGGCGGCACTGAAGAAGGAGTGCGCCGAGAAGCAGGCAACGATAGACGAGAAGGACAGCTCGCTCTCCACCCGACAATACATCATTGCCGGCCTTTGCGTGCTGTCGGCAATTCTCGCGGCGGCATTGGTGCTTGGAGCCGTGGTGCTGGTGCGCTTCGTGGTGCTCACACGCAAGCAGAAGAAAGCCATTGAGGTGGCAAACGAGCACAACGAGCTGAAAAACAGTTTCATACGCAACATATCGGAACAGATGTCGCCAACGCTCGACAAACTCGACCCCAAGCTGCCCGCAGTGGTTGCCCTGAGAAGCTTCATAGGCAACATACAGCAGCTGTCGGAACTGGAGAGGGAGCTTACCGAGCCTTGCGAGATGGAGGAACGCAACATAGCCACATTCTGCGATGGCATAGCAAAGAAAATGGAGGGAAAGACACGGCAGGGCGTCACACTAACCGTGAACGCCCCACGGCTGAGCATGAAAATCAACGCCGAGATGCTCGAGCACGTGCTGCTCCATCTGCTCAACAACGCCGCACACTATACGCCCGAGGGTGGAAAGATAACGCTCGACTACAAGAAACGTGGCGCACACACCCATCAGTTCATTGTCACCGACACTGGCAGTGGCATTGCCCCCGAGCAGCGCGACAATCTCTTCAAGCCATTCACCGAGGTGAGGGACCTGACCCAAGGCGACGGCTTAGGCCTTCCCATCTGCGCCCTGATGGCTACAAAGATGAACGGCACGCTGACTCTCGACACCGAGCACACGAAATCCGCCCGCTTCATCCTTGAGTTGCACACTTAAAGTAGGGACTTTACTTTATGTAAGTCCGTACGCCCCTTAGGGCGTTTTGGCGGCCTATAAAGCCATACGATATCGTGGCGGATTTGAGGCGGATTTTAGTCAAGCGTTCACCGCTGCCAAAAGCCCTTGCGGGCTACGGACTTACATAAAGTAAAGTCCCTACAATCGGCAGGGTAAAAGAGGAAGGTAAAAGAGGAAGGTAAAAGAGGAAGGGTAAAAGAGGCACGGTTAAAGAGGCACGTTAAAGAGGCACGTTAAAGAGGCAGGTTGCAAGAAGTTGTTTACGCATAGGGGTTCATCGAAACCACATAAGAAAAGCCGCAGAGAGCTTTTGTAGGGCTTTCTGCGGCTTATTATAAATCTGACTGCGACTAATATATTTAGTCGGCGAGCTTTGCCTTGATGAACTCGCGGTTGAGGCGTGCGATGTTGGCTATCGACTCGTTCTTTGGGCACTCTGCCTCGCAGGCGCGGGTGTTGGTGCAGTTTCCGAAGCCGAGCTCCTCCATCTTCATAACCATCGCCTTGGCGCGTTTTGCTGCCTCTGGACGGCCTTGTGGCAGCAGGGCGAGCTGCGATACCTTCGAGCTGACGAAAAGCATTGCAGAGCCGTTCTTACAAGCTGCTACGCAGCATCCGCAACCGATGCATGTGGCAGCGTCCATTGCCTCGTCGGCATCCTCCTTTGGAATGAGGATGGCGTTGGCGTCCTGTGGCTGTCCGGTGCGCACTGTGGTGTAGCCACCTGCCTGGATGATCTTGTCGAAGGCAGAGCGATCGACCATGCAGTCCTTGATTACGGGGAATGCGGCAGAGCGCCATGGCTCGACGGTGATTACGTCGCCGTCGTTGAAGCGGCGCATATAGAGCTGGCATGTTGTGGCTCCCGTGGCAGGTCCGTGTGGGTGTCCATTGATGTAGAGCGAGCACATGCCGCAGATACCCTCGCGGCAGTCGTGGTCGAAGACGAAAGGCTCCTTGCCTTCCT
>CAMAGM010000061.1 GCA_945833995.1 uncultured Prevotella sp. | reverse complement strand
TCATACCGGCAACACCTGCGCCGATAATCAGAAAATCGTATTTGAAAACCATATCGCTTTACTATAAATTCATTGAATTGTGCTGCAAAATTAGATAATTTTATTCATTTAAGCAAAACGTTTGCCAATATTTTTGTATTTCGACTTAAATTCAGTAATTTTGCACTCATTATGAGGAAGAATACACACATATATATAATGATTATTGCCATTTGGTTCATTTCGGCGAGAATGGCGGCACAGGTCGTCGGCGACCCAAACGAGGCTTCGACAGTACACTCGGCAATGACCGCCGACCAAGAGGACTACGACAGCATTGGATGCGACACGATGGTGTTTGTGCCAACAACGGGCGAGCAGGACTATGTGTTCAGTGCGGAGACATTGCGCAGGAGGCTTGACAAGCTCGTGGAGCACCCGATGTTCGAGACATCGCAGCTGGGCATGATGGTTTATGACCTCACTGCCGACAGCACGCTCTACACCCACGGGCACCGACAGCTGCTGCGTCCCGCATCGACAATGAAACTCATCACGGCAATAGCCACCATCGACAAGTTGGGAGGCTCATACCAGTTCCGCACGTCGCTCTACTACACGGGCAAGATTGACTCCGGCACGCTCTCGGGCGACGTGTATTGCGTAGGAGGTTTCGACCCTCGTTTCAATGCCGACGACCTAAAGGCTTTCGTGGATGGCATAAGGAGCATGGGTGTTGACACGATAAGGGGACGGATTCTTGCCGACCGCACCATGAAGGACAGCGACACGCTGGGCGAGGGATGGTGCTGGGACGACGACAACCCTGTGCTCTCACCGTTGCTGGTATCGCGGAAGGATCTTTTCCTCAGCCGCTTCCTACAGGAGCTGCGGGAGAGCAACATAGTGGTGGAGGCATCGACAGGCGAGGCGCCATTGCCCAACGGGGCTTTTATTGTCTGCACTCGTTTCCACAGCATCGACCAGATACTGATGCGCATGATGAAGGACAGCGACAACCTCTATGCGGAGTCGATGTTCTATCAGTTGGCGGCATCGACAGGAGAGCGGCCCGCAAAGGCGAAGCACGCTCGGAGGGAGATAGCAAGACTGATAGAGAAGGTGGGGCTGAAGCCCTCAAACTACAAGATAGCCGACGGCAGCGGGCTCTCGCTCTACAACTATGTAACGCCTGAGCTTGAGGTGGCGCTGCTGCGCTATGCCTACCGCAATCCCGACATCTACATCCATCTCTATCCCTCGCTGCCCATAGCAGGAGAGGACGGAACACTGAAACGCCGAATGAGAGGCGGTTTCGCTTCGGGAAACGTGCATGCCAAGACTGGCACACTGACGTGCATCACCTCGCTCGCTGGCTACTGCACAGCCCCCAATGGTCATGTGTTGGCTTTCTCAATAATAAACCAAGGCGTGATACACGACAGCAACGGCCGCTCATTCCAAAATAGGGTGTGCGAGGCTATGTGCAAGCCGTAGTCAATCGCGCCTAAGCGCGATTGAGATTAAAGAATTAAGAATTAAGAATTAAAAAATATCGGAATTGGAACAGATAAGAGAAACAATAGAGAACTGGAGCCTGATGGTAGGCATAAGCGAGAGGATGGCGGAGTTCTCCGCCGATGCGGTACTTGTAGTAGTGGCGTTGCTGCTCTCATGGTTGGCTTACGCCATATGCCACCATTTCGTAGTACCGATAACCGTACGCCTGACAGAGAAGACACAGGTGGAATGGGACGACGTGCTGCTCAACGAGCGTACGCTGAGGAAAGCGTGCATGATTGTGCCAGCCATAGTCATGTGGATGCTCATTCCACACATCTTCTACCGCTATCCCATGGTGGAGACCATTCTTGAGAGACTAACGGCGGTCTATATCACCATAGCCTCGATGAAGCTCGGCATAGCCATAGTGGAGTCGATAAAGATGCTCGACTCCGACCATCGAACCTCACGCCACCAATATCTGCACACCTTCTGCGGAGTGCTGAAAATAATCGTCATCTTCATCTCTGCCGTAGTGATCGTTGCAATAGCCATCGACCGCAGCCCACTGACCCTTTTCGCCGGACTCGGAGCCACATCGGCGGTACTGATGCTGGTGTTCAAGGATGCCATCTCCGGACTTGTGGCAGGAGTGCGGCTTACGAGCAACAACATGCTGCACAAGGGCGACTGGATTACGGTGGAGAAAGCTGGTATAAACGGTATAGTGGAGGAAATAACGCTGACGACGGTCAAGGTACGCAACTACGACAACACCACGCTGACTATCACCCCGCAGACACTCGTGGAGGACTCGTTCCAAAACTGGAACACCATGAAGGAGGGCGAGGGACGACGAGTGACACGCAAGGTGTATTTCGACTTCCGTTTCATCCGACCCATTGATGCCGACATGCGCCAAAGGCTCACCGAGAGGGGCTATGTGAGTGAAGGTCTGTTGACACAGGCGGAACTGAAAGAGGGAACAGTGAACCTAACGCTCTTCCGCACCTACGCCGACCGCTATCTCTCGCGCCATGCCGACGTGAACTCCTCAATGCTCTACATGGTGCGCCAGCACGAATCTACCCCTACAGGACTGCCGGTGGAGTTCTATTTCTTCCTCCGCGAAAAGGAGTGGAAGACCTACGAGAACAAGATGGCAGCCATATTGGAACACTTCTATGCAGCCATTCCAGACTTCGGGCTCAGCATCTACCAACGCGACGTGGCAGAGCCAATTCAGCATTTTTTTCAATAAAAGTTTGGAAATATCAGAAACTTTTAATATCTTTGCCCCAACTTATAACATACAGGTATGGAAATACGCTTCAGCAGCAGAATGATAAACCTCACGCTCGGACTGCTCGTACTGGTCCTGAGCGCGATAGTAGTGTTCAGCGTCATGCAACCACTGCGCACGGAAAAAGAGATACAGGACAGGGAGCAGGCTGTCATCAAGCAGATGAACATCATCCGCAATGCCGAGCTACGCTACCGTCAGGTAAATGGCGAGTACTGTGCCTCCATCGACACGCTCGCGATGGCAGGATTCATCGACGACTCCGTTAGGTTTATTCCCTACTCCAACGGGCGCAAGTTCAACATCAAGGCACTGTGCATCGAGACGCAGGGAACGGGAGAGCGGCAGACCTTCATGGAATGTTACGCTTTCTATGACGACTACCTGCTCGGACTCGACGAGGACGTGATAGAAGATGCAAAGCGACAGGCTGTGGAGAAAGGTGACTTCCCCGGACTGAAGTTTGGCGACATAGAGCACCATAGTGACAACATCGGAAACTGGGAATGAGCAACATGGCAGTACACGACAATACACCAAGGCAAAGACTGGTTATAAGGACAAGCCGCTATTGGTTTGCATTTGCCATACAGAACATCGACGAGCCAAACATGCCCGTCAATTTCACCCTATACTCATCAAAGCCCACCATGTCGGTGGCTGCCAACCTGCGTGAGGCGTTCAAGACACTCGACATACTCAACTCCAAGTTCAGCAAGGTGGTGGTGATGGTTGACGAGCCATTGCTCACCGTCCCACTCGACCTCTACAACGAGTCGGAGGCTGCCGTGCTCTATGCCCACTCCTTCCCCGACTCCACCAACGCCAGCGTTATGGCAAACATCATCGACGACCTCAACGTGGCGATGATATTCGGCATTTCCAAGGATCTGCAAACGGTGATAAACGACCGCTTTGGCGAGACCATCATATTCCATGCCTCAACACCCGTGTGGCGCAACCTCTTCCACCGCAGTTTCCTCGGCTCACGCAACAAGCTCTATGCCTATTTCCATGCCCACCAGCGCATGGAACTGGTAAGCTATGGCACAAAACGGTTCAAATACTGCAACGTGTTCGACACCTCAAACGCCCACGACGCACTCTATTTCATTCTGAGCGTATGGCGGCAACTGTCGATGCAGGAAAACCACGACGAGCTGCACCTCGTGGGCGACATACCAGAGGTACAATGGCTTGAGGCAGAGCTGAAGTCGTATCTGAAACGTGTCTATACCATCAATCCCTCAAGCGACTTCAACCGCTCGCCAATAACCAAGATAAAGGAAATGCCATACGACATGATGACTTATTTCATAAAAGGAAGATAGAAACACAATGAGAATAATCACAGGACAATATAAAGGACGGCATTTCGACGTTCCGCGCTCGTTCAAGGCACGACCCACGACAGACTTCGCAAAGGAGAACATCTTCAACGTGCTCAATGCCTACATAGACTTTGACGGAGCCACGGCACTCGACCTCTTCTCAGGCACGGGAAGCATATCGCTTGAGCTGCTCTCACGCGGCTGCTCCACAGTAGTAAGCGTGGAGGCAGACCGCGACCACCATGCCTTCATAAAGCAATGTCTCGCAAAGCTTGGCACCGACCGCTGTACCGCCATACGTGGCGACGTGTTCCGCTTCATAAAGTCGTGCCACCACAAATTCGACTTCATCTTTGCCGACCCGCCCTACGCACTGAAGGAGCTGGCAACGATTCCCGACCTCATCTTCCGCAACGGCCTACTCGCCGCCGATGGTATCTTCGTGTTTGAGCACGGCAAGGACAACGACTTCTCCGCCCATCCCAACTTCGTTGACCACCGCTCCTACGGCAGCGTTAACTTCAGCCTGTTCCAAATAAAATAAGGTTTCGCAAAAAACCGCCATTTGTCGTTTACCGACTCCCCCTCCCACACTACCATACATGCTGTTCGGCATACGGCGGTTTCGTGTCTTCTCATCTCACGATGTGTCGCAAGTTGCTTTCGCCCATCCCATTGACTTGCGTCACTTCTATCGTATTGTCGGATTCCGTCCTATCGTCTGAATAGACAATTCCTTTCAAACATCTGACTACAAATGATTCGCAGATGCCCCACATGAAGTTTCTGTCCATTGGGTCAGATATTTCCCGCCACCATCCTTCAGCTTCCATCTCACAATGCCCCCTTGCCTTAGGCTATACCCTACCCGCTTTTCTGTTTCCTCGTAAGATACTCCATTTGTGCTTCTGAAAATATCTGAGTACCTCCATCTTTGAACCTAAACCCGCAAAAACAACATTCGTGTAACATCTCGCGGTCATATTGGTTTGGACTGTCAGCGCGCATCTGCAGTTTATTGTTGCAAATAGGACAGTAATTGAAATTCGGCTTCAATGTACGCTTATCAAGTACTTCGCCAGCAAAGTCCCACTTTTCCTTACCAATTTCAAGAACATAGGAACATGCCCAAACATTCATATATGGCAATAGGAATGCCTCGACAGGACCTCTTCGCGCTTCCCACTTTCTATTTATATAGAAGAACCTACGAGTATCATTTATCAATAAAAGACTCGCATCACGGCACTGCTCGCACAAAGGAGAATTTACACGCCGACAATAAGAACACTCCTCATATTTATTCATCACCGTCTGACATTTATATTGTTAACAAATAAGGAAACACTTTGACATCAGTTCAGTCCAAAGTCTTCTGGTGAAAGCAAATCATCCTCACTTTTTATATTTAATGCTGGCGACCACGACCTGACGTGAATTCTTGGTTGTTCCTTGTTTCTGAAGTCCCAAAGTAAGAAAAGATATCCATCGTCATTATAGTTGTCTCCATTATATTTCTGGCTGTCCCATTTCTGCCTTAATCTTACTCCATAGAAGCCTTCCCTTGAGCCATGCCTCATAAGTTCTATGTTGGAAAAATCAACATGAATATATTTATTACTTTGGAAAACACGCCTAAGATTCTTTTTATACTGGTCTCTGTTTTGCTTCGTGTAAATCACTCTCTTTCTTTGATCACTAATCTCTGCTGAATTCATGTTGTTAGGGGTAATCACACGTCCAGTCACAATCAAGGCATTCTCGTCAAAAATATTGTATATGGCATCAAGGTTTTTCTCAACATAAAAACTCCTAAAGTCCTCTACAAACTTAAGAATAGTACGGCGCTCCTCAATGTCGTTAACCCTCTTTGAGTCGCCCAAAAGAAGGCTCTGGTAGGAATTATTGTCCAAAGACATTCTAACGCCAGTAATGACTCCATTTTTATTGAAGCTTATTGTAAGTTCCTTTTGCAGCAGACCTTTGTAGCTATTATCCTTAGGAATAACACGCACAGGAATCTGTCTTATCTCAAATTCCGTCGCATCCTTCAGGCATGACTGGACATTCGTTTTGGAAACGCAATGGAAAGGAAGCGTCTTCCACAAATTGCACAAACCCTGACGGGCAAAATTCTCTATCGTGACATTTCTTAAGTTCAGTACGGTGTCATTTCTCTGTTGTGCATTGTTGATTGCTGAGAGTAGATTGCTCACATTCCTCTCCACAAATTCCACCTTCACATTTAGCATTTTGTCGTAGATGCCGTCTTCAAACTTGAACACAACCTGAGAACACACGACAGTTGTCAATGCTATGAAAAAAAACAAAGATACAATTCTTTTCATTGTTAATTCTTTTTTCTGTTTTGAATTTACTTATTTGAAATAGATTACGGCACAATTCGGAAAATCTTTTTTCTCCTGTTGTTGCCTTGTATTAAGGTTTGTACGTTTGCCATTCACTTTTGCAGACAGGATAGCCTCCACATACATGTTTTTGTTAACGATTATCATATAGCAATCGTCCGTATTACCTACTTTGTTTGCCTTGCCATACACGAGGGTAGGATCATCATACTTGGCTTGCTTTAGTATAAACTCCACAGATGAGAACACCTCAGTCTTCGTCAACTGTGAAATCAGGCTCTGCCTTTTTCCATATACAATGGTTGGCGCAAACTCCAAGTCTTGTTTTATCTGTGGATTTGAATTTTCAGAGCCATGCGCAGTCGTCCCAGTTTCTGACTGAGTGTTTGTAGTAGTCGAGGTGGGAGTTGACGGAGCAGCTGGACTATTCTGTGCAACAACATTCACGAGAGAGTTTATATCCTTTTTGGGGATATACAGGAAAACCCTCACACCTTCCTCGCTCGGTATTTGAATGGCCTTTTCTTTTCCCTTAATCATATCCTCTGTGATAAGGCGTTCACCTCTCTCAATCTGTTTTGCATTAATTTTATTGACAAGAGAAAGCATTGCAGAACAATACACTTCGGTTCGTTTTGCGCCGTAAGCCTCTCCAGTATAGTACAATCCTGCGAGTTTTATGTTGTTAACCTCATCCCATTGCCCCTGAGCCTTGGTGTGTTGCATTATAAACAACATGGCAATAATCATCAGTAAATCCCTCATAACGGCATTGTTATTATTTTTTCTTCAAATTCTCATCAAGGAACAGTTCCTTCACATTAGTTGTAGGAGAGAATAGATATACCCTTGCCTTCAACTCCATCTCGTGTGTCTCTATCTTGCTCACGTCGGCAGTGAAGCTAACGATATGGTCGTAACCCAAAGCACTATTGTAAAAAAACAAAGTTCCCTTCACAACATTGTCTTTTACAGCCGAAATGCCTACATAAGGTTTGCAGCCCTCAGCCACGGCAAAGTCAACAAGCTGTCTTAGAGTCAGCGTCCTAACGTCCACGTCGTTCTCCATACGAACGAAACGTGCTTCTACGAAGAAATCCCTCAGTATGTCATTACTATTGAAAAGGATAACGTTCTTGACGGTTAACTCTGGAAATGCCTCTTCAAAGAGAGGCATAAAGACAGAGTCATGTTTGCAATAGTAAGTGTTGGAATTAACCAAAGGGTCAAGATACACCTCTCCTGCGAGTTCATAAACAACCATATCGCCCTTTTCCGTCATCTTCTTTAGGTTACTACTGTCAGAAAGCACAACGTCAACATTATATTGCGGACTGTACTTACACACATTGTCTATGAAATCCTGCTCTATCTGCCTTCTTGACTCACCAAGTATAAGGCTATATTTTATCGGGAAAACCATACTTACCGTACCCTTGTCCTTAACATTCCATTCTACGGAATAGCTCTTACTATCGACATTTTTCACAGTGCACTCCGTTGAGTCAGAGATAAACCTCATATCCTTCCAGCTTCCCTTTACAAACCTAACATCGCTATATGCCAAATTGTCATCAGTTATTGCATACTCCTTATTGAGATATGCATACTCTATGAAATCATATACAGGCAAAGGATTTGCATTTCTCATGTCTTCAGGAAATAGCTTTATGCCAATATGTTCAATGACATTATTCTTATTCTTCCTCACAACAACGAGGTGCTTGTCTTTATCCATAGTATATACTCCAACCGGAATGGAATCAACACTCTCTATTCTGAGTTTCCTTACGGCTTGCTCTATATGCTTGGAAGCATATTTTGCTTGTCCCCAGGCACCATAGATAGCCGTAAGGAAGAAAAGAACTACAGATACAATTCTTCTCATATTATTCTATGTTCAAGTCTTTTACAAGGGCCAATACGGGATCTGTCTTTACAGCCTTCGCCAATACCATCTGAGCCTTGTTTTGGTCTTTCTTTAATCCACCAAGTCCCTGACTGTAGCATTGAGACAATATTGTAGCAGCTTTTTGTGAAAGATATCCCTCTTGCATGGCCTTGAGGAAATACTCTATTGCCTTAGTGATATTCTTATCAACCATCTTTCCTTCATAGTAAAGCATTCCAAGATGGCAAATAGCCTGGGCATAGTCCTTGTCGGCTGCTTTCTGGACAAGGCTCAGGGCTTTATCCTTGTCTGCCTTGACACCGTTTCCTTTCTCGTAGCGAATTGCCAGTTCGTAGCAAGCCGAAGGTTCATTCTCTTCCGAGGCTTTCACCAGCAGTTTCACAGTTTTCTTCTCGTTAGCCTTCTTCCAGTCCTTGTCGGCATAGCAAAGAGCTTTCATCGTTGTTCCCAATTCCATTCCCTGTTTTTCAAGCTTGCCAAAGATGTCTAAAGCCTCATCAACTTTTTTGTCATTACCATAGAGACAAGTCATTCCCTTGACGTACTTAAAGAAATCAGACCCTTTCCAGCCGTCATTTTCTCCACCCTTTTCCTCGTTGAGTTTTTCCTTGAAGTTCTGCTTCATGCCTTTTTCAGAGGCCATTGCCATCCAATAGAGTCCGCGTTGCAAATCCTTCCTTACGCCGTCAGCAACGTCTATGTATATCAAGCCCACATTCCACATTGCTGCAGGATTGTCCTTTAGTGCCGCCAACTTATATAAGCCGAGAGCCTTTTCCACGCTCTTTTCCACGCCCTCACCCTTGAAGTATAGGTCGCCAAGCATTATCTGTGCGTTTGTTACCTGATGTTTGGCTGCAACCTTCAAATATTTTGCGGCTTCTGCCTTGTTCACTGCTGTACCTATTCCTTTGTATAGATACTCACCGCATTTATAGGCTGCCTCAACCTCTGAACTGGATGCCTTGGCATACAACTTGAAAGCCTGAGGATAGTTTTTGTCCTTTTCATAGATGTCTGCCGCCTTCACAAAGGAAGCCTTCAATCCTGCATTTCCAGCCATGACATAGTATTTCACGGCCTTGTTCAGGTCTTTAGACACCACTGTCCCTTCCTCAAAGATGTCTGCCAAGAAGCAAGCGTCAAACAGGTTCACCTTTTCATTAAGTCTGTTCTCTCGTTCAGTCACCAATGCCTTGTTTCCTCTTTTTATCGACTGCTTATAGAGTTTTACTGCCATGACTGAATCCAGCTTCGTCCCATGCCCCAATTGATAGCACAGCCCCATGTTGGCTATTGCCTCCGCATGTGATGATTTCGCAGCTACGCTCCACCATTTCAATGCTGTCTCATAGTTCTTAGCCACTTTTCTACCCGTATAATAGCAAACGCCAAGGGTGTTTTGGGCATTGCTGTCACCAGCCTCCGCCTTCTTCTTAAGATTTTCTATATTCAGTGTGTCATTAGTCACCTGAGTCGTCTTTTGCTTCTTCACCTTCTTTGATTGTCCTGTTGCGAATGAAGGAGCGAGGACAAGCAATGCCAAAGCTATAATAATATGTTTCATCGTGATTCCAATTTAAGTTGTTATGCGTCAAGATTTGTAATATTGTCCATGATGTCACCGTCAAGTCCAAGCGTTGCAGACGTATCATCTGTAGCGGCAAGATAACCTTGGTTCGGGTCTTCCTGAGTTATTATACTCTCTACATCATCAACCGTGAGTGTACCATCCACAACATCCACCAAGCTGCCATCCGACGTAGTTACCACGTCCAACACGTCGTCATGGTTCAGGTCCACCACATACAGGTTGTCACCATCCTCACCCATTATTTGAGCAGCAGTGAACACCTGTCCGTCGAGTGTCTCTATCGTTCCAACGCTTGCAATGGCGAGGTCTGGCGCATCATTGTCCGTTGGGTCAATAAAGTCGCCCTCAACAATCTCTTGAGCTACGTCATCAGGATTGACGTTGTCTATTACGCTATCTCCCTCGTCATGTGTCGTTCCGCCACCATTTCCGCCATTGGCATTATTAGTATTTGCCACTTCCTGGCTGCTTTCCGTATTCGAGTCCTGTGGCTGAGGCTCATTGTTTGTACCAGCATTTTGCTGAGAACCATTTTGGGCATTATGGTTGTCATGCTGAGTGTTTGGGTTAGTTGCCTGTACAGGATCACCAGATTGGGTTGTAGGATCCTGATCCGTATCATTCTTCTCAGTAGCCACTTCCTCCTTTTTTGACTCAGGTATAATCCCATGTCCCAATACAGCTTCTGCACCGAGCACCGATCCAGCACCTGCGACAGCTGCTCCTCCAGCCAATACAGCATTTCTAACTACATTGCTCTTGCCGTTCTCCGTTGTGTTCTTTACTACATCCGTTTCCATAATTTCAATATTTTAAAGTTATACTTTTGTTGTTTTGTAGTGCAAAGATACGACAAAAAACAACAGTTTGCAACGTTTTTCCCACTTCTTGTTTTACCTACATCGTTTTTCTGACGAAACGCCGACTTTCGCTGACGAAGTCTTTTCTTCGTTATCATGAGAAAATTCGTCTGAGGAAATTGCCAATATTAGATATCACATCATAAGAACCTGAGCGCAATCGTTCTTGACGCAATCCTGTCTCGTATGACACATTCCGCCCATCACATCCACCATCATTCTCCACCCTTTTCACCTCTATAAGGAATGCGGTGTTGTTGTCATTGCCATATCGGGTAATATTAGCAAGTCTGTTTGCCTTAGCCTCAAGACATTCGTTTTCTAATAGCAGTTTGACAAGTTCAGTTTCCTTTATCTCTCCATATACCCCGTCTGTACAAACAAGGAACACGTCTCCCTCTCTAACATTCCTTATTATATCTATCGTAGCTTGGTCATACTCTTCATCATGAGTCACCACCCTCATACATCTCGTTATCATGTTTCGTTTGTGGTGGGTCAGTGCTTCCTCTTCCGTTATTTTCTTCTCATTCACCATAGACCTTACAAGAGAGTGGTCTTCCGTCATAAACACTATTCCCTCTCCACGCCTAAATTGATAGACTCGGGTGTCACCCAAATGAGCTATAAAGATTCCCTCTGACGAAATAGCGAGAAAAGCCAACGTAGTTGCCATGTCCAAGCCCGCACTTCGGTTGTCGTAAAGCATATTATATGCGTATTGCAACGTATTTTCAAAGAGCGATTTGGTCATTTCATCACCCTGACAGAATTGCCCATTGAGCACACGCGAGAAAGCCTCACACACCAGTCCGCTTGCTATTTCCCCATTCCTTCTTCCCCCTACTCCATCACACACAACGAAAAACGGGGTCGTCTCCGACAAGGTCTCTGGATACATGCAATCCTGCTGTCCCTCCCGTCTGCCTTGTTGACTAAACCCGTATGGCATACAAATTCCGATTCTCATATTGTCCCACTTTATTTTATAAGAACTGCGAAATAGGACTTTCTGTTAGAATCACCTTTCGCCTCTATGAAAAGAACTGGGTCAGAAGAATTGCTTACATTCTGAAGTATCTTAACAAAATCTCCTATACCACATATTCTCTTATCATTTACTTTCAACAATACAGTATTTGTCTTAATACCACTCTCTTTGAACTTCCCATTATTCACCTTCACTACTTTGACACCACAATTTACATTGAAGTCTCTCTTTTCCTTATCGTTTACTTCTCTCAGCGTTACTCCAAGATTGTCAAAAACAATACCATCATCCGTTTTATAAACATTGACCTTTGCACCGTTAACAGAATAAGTATCATATACATCAACAGATGAAGTCTCTTGTGAAATGCCATTGGCATCTACTAACGTTATCGTATAAGTACCGCCTTCAGACAATGTCGCATACCCATAGTCCGCAAATGTCACCTTCAACGGAAAGCTGTATTTGAACTCAAGTTCAAGGAACAGTGCGGATGGTGACACAAAGATTTTCTTTACAACACCCTTGCTTATGATGTCACCGACATTTCCACCTTTACATTCCAAGATGTCATCACGAACCAACACCTTCAACAATGCGCAATGTATGCCGTTCAGGTCTGTGCGACCATCAATGCGTGCTTCAAGATTCATCTCGTCATGAGTGAATGACTTTACCTTTAGTTCCTGACTGAAGGAGAAAGATGCAAAGAACAGGAATAATAGTGTAAAAAATATCTGCTTCATATTGTTGACAAAGAAAAAAACATTATACCTGCGACAGGATTATATCCACGTCAAGTCCTATTGGGTCAATACCAAAAGTACGAAGTCCAGCATCTTTTATCGATGCACCACAATGCCAAAGCTGATTGTCGATAACTAACCATCGGTCATGTTGCTCCGTACGCCAACGATGGATTGAAAGTGGCTTCTGGGGATATTGCCCATTAAATTGTGATACGAGTGTATTGAGTGAAGCTCCAACAGTCCCAGTGTATATCTTGGCAGGAATCCCTTCGATACGCGCTTCCAACAAACTAATGGTTGTTGCATTTACATATCCGTCGATAAGAATAACTCTTGACTTAGCTTGCGAGACAAGGTTGGTAATGAACGCTTTAGCATCATATATCTGACCTGCTGAAAATATGTGTGCCTTATCCTTTAGCGTACCTTGTTCAAGGCAATCAAGCACTTCCTCAATCTTCTGGTCGGTAGCAATTTGACGTTTTTCCAGAACTTCAATACGCTGGAACATTCCTGAGTTAGCTGATAGAAAACGCCGCATTGCTACAAAGGCATCCATAATCATTATGCTAACCTTCACAGCCTTTTCACTTCGTAGTACAGAGGATAACTGAGCCACTCCTTCTTCTGTAAATACATAGTGCGGAGTAGGAGAGAATTTCAATTGTTGGAGGTGGTCGCAATTTGCGACTACCTCAAGGAGTTCTTCCTTCGAAAGCTGAAAGCGATAACGTTCAGGAAATCGCATAATGTTACGTTTCACAGCCTCATTAAGTCTCTTAGTCTCAACGCCATAGAACGCAGCCAGATCTCGGTCTATCACCACTTGCAAGCCTCTGATAGTGAGTATGCACGACTGCACATGTGTTGACGTAAGGTGGTCGCAATTTGTGACCACCTCTGTATTTTTCTGTATTATTTCGTTTTTCTTTTCCATAAAAGCTTGTTTGATTGTTAGGTTTCCAATTTCTTCTGTAGCTCATTAACAGGAACAAATCTGACTATTGAAATAGTTGTTACTCAGATAGGGCAAGGCGGAAACCAAGGTCAGCAATACGGAAATCAGGCGACCAATCGTGACGGGAAGACAAGCGACAAAACTCAGCCCCCATAAGAAATCCGCCACCACGGTAAACGCGCCCATATCCACTCGACGGACCTGTAGGATTCGTCTGCGCACTGCTGTTGTATGGCTCTATCCAGTCATGACACCACTCATTTACGTTACCGCTCATATCATATATGCCCAACTCATTCGCTTTTTTTGTTGCTACAGGGTGCGTCCCACTATGATCATGATACCATGCCACATCATCAACATTGCCACTACCACTGTACTGAGTATTACGGCTCTTTTTGCCACCACGGGCAGCAAACTCCCACTCTGCCTCTGTGGGTAGGCGGAAATGTCTTCCAGTCTTTTCATTTAGCTTTTGAATAAAGTCTTGGCACTCATTCCATGACACATAATACATTGGATAATTGTCACCCTCTCCACACATAGGCATTGAAGTTTTTTCTTTGTCTCGTTGGTCACGCACCGTATTTCCCATCACGGCTTTCCATAAAGCCTGTGTAACTTCAGTTTCTCCAATGTAGTAAGATGACAACGTAACCTTATGTACCGGTTTCTCATATTCCAAAGGATTTGTTTGCTCTGCCGTCGCTCCCATCATAAACGTGCCACCCTTCACCTTTACCATATTAAACGAAACGCCATTGACCGAAATTGGCACTACAGAGCCTACTACACTACTACTCTCTCTCAGGCTTCCTTTCACAGATGCCTGCAGATTCCCATCTATGGTCACGTTACCTGTAAAATCCGCATAACCAGCCTTGCTTATTTTCACACTATGCTTACCCGCTGCAATATTACTAAACACGTTTGGGGTCTTGCCGATAAGGCGGTTGTCAAGATAAACGTCCGCATCCACTGGAGTATAGTCAACCATCAACGAACCGAATATCTGTTGGAGGGCAGGAAGGGTGACAGTCTCCGTCTGCTGCTTTGACAATGTCACCGTAGTGGAAACGGAGCGGTAGCCGTCCTTACGGGCCTCAACAAGGTATGTGCCTGGAGTCAGAGAGCCTTGCCAACTGTCTGTACCCTTATAATCTTCGTTGATGTATATCTGTGAACCAAGTGTAGCAGTCCTTACAGTCAGTGAAGCCTTTACAGATTGGAGTGTAACTGGAAGGGAGATTCGTTCTCCTTTCATTTCTATCATTCCAGAAATAGGACTGTAAGCGTTACCTGCATCTATTTTGTAACTGTGTCGCCCATTGGTTAAGTATTTCTTCAGAGAGCCATCGCTATTGAGTGTCTCATGGACATTGTCTATTGTAACCGATGCATTTGCAGGATTCACAGTCATGACGAGGAAGTTTCCCTGCGCCTGTTGAGGTTGCGGGCCGGGTGCAGGGTCAATCAACGCAACCTCATACGTCTCCATACTTTGAAGACATGTATTGCCATAGTCGGCAAACACAATCTTCATGGGGAAATGATTTTGGAAATACAGTGTGACATACTTGGCTGTAGGAGATATGTATATCCTTTTCACCATACCCTCGTCAACGATGCTTCCAACATTTCCTCCCTCACACTTCGTCACCTTGTCTGCCACCATCACCTTCAGCAAGGCACATGGCTTGTCGTTTAAATCCTTCGGAAGATTGTCATCAATCTGTGCCTCACGGTTCATAACGTCATGTTTGAACGATGCCTTGTCTATTGTCAGTCGCTGAGCCAACAAAGGCATGAAGACCAATACACAAAAAATTAAAACTGATAATCTTTTCATTCGATAATATTGCAGTTGTTATTGATTAAAGTGAGATAAAGATACTTACCCCTTTGATCCTTTTCTCATTCAAATTATTACCTCGAGTATTCCCTGTGTTATCACTCGGAGAGAGCGAGTCGGAGACCGATGTTGTTAATGCGGTGCTTATCGGGTTGGAGGCTAAGTCGATTAGAAGAGCGACAACCTCTCGCGATTTCAATCCAGCTACCACCACGGCATATACGGTTAGTACCACTCGTAGGACCGATAGGATTAGTCTGAGCATTGCTGCTGTAATTACCATACCAGTCATGACACCATTCCAACACGTTGCCCGTCATGTCATATATTCCCAACTCATTGGCTTTTTTTGATTTAACCGGATGAGTTTTGCATTTGTTTTTTACAATCTTTTTCACATTCCAATCACCTTCTATATATTTGTCGCCACTATTCTGCCAATACCATGCCACTTCATCTATATCACTACTACCACTATACTGAGTGCTATTACTCTTGTTGCCACCACGGGCAGCATACTCCCACTCAGCCTCTGTCGGCAAACGGAATCTTTTACCCGTTAAGCTATTCAACTTTTCTATAAATTTCTGGCAGTCATTCCAAGAAACTCGTTCTACAGGCAAGTTGTC
>CAMAGM010000060.1 GCA_945833995.1 uncultured Prevotella sp. | reverse complement strand
CTATAATTCAAGTAATTCAAAGAGCGATTAGTCCACTTTAACGGGACAGTAGTGACTTACTCTATAAAAATGGTGTTCCCGACAACATTAATATTTAGGTCTGATGAAGACTTTATTATGTCGAGCACATGGTCGAGGCTGTCGTTCACGCTGTACATGCAGTGAAAACGCTGCTCGGAAAGCGACTTGTCGCAGAACAACACGTCTAACCCATATCGTTCACCAATGTCGTCCATCACTTCTTTCAAAGAGGCATCGTCGAAATAGACTACACCACAGTGCCAGCCCGTGAACTGCAGAGGGTTGACACTGGTCACTACGATCCCATTACTTCCAATGCACGCATCCTGATCCGGGATAAGGGTCTTTGTCACTCCGCAGAATGTCACTTCCACCTTGCCGCTGACCAAAGTGACGTGAGTGTCACTGCCTGCACGGCTTTTGATGTTGAATTCCGTGCCAAGCACTCGTGTGGTGACTTTGCCGTGTCTGACAACAAACGGCATTGAGGCATTGTGGCTCACCTTAAGGTAAGCTTCTCCCGAAAGCTCTACCACGCGTTCCTTGCCAATGAACTGTTTCGGATAACTTATTGAGCTTTGTGAGTTTAGGTACACCTCCGAGCCGTCGGGCAAGGTGACTGCCTTTGTCCCTTCTTTGGAAGTGGCTACAGTGACGATCCCGATATTGCCATCAATAGTATTGTCAGAGTTCAACGCAGTTTTGTCACCGATTGTCCTTGCCGCATGGACTGTCCTTTCATACGGACCGTCAGTGTTGCCGTTCCATAAGATGATGGCTGCTACCGACAACAGAATGGCAACAGATGCCGTTGCCCACCAAACCCACTTTCGGCTGGTGGATTTGCTGTAGTGTTTATGACCGAAAGCGTCCCACGCCTCATCAATGTCGGGGACAGGCATGGTTTTCCGGTGAGTAGCCTCTACCACGTTCTCCACAAAGTCCATGACCTCGCTCCTTTCTTGCTGAAGGTCCGTGCAGTTCTCTACAGCTACTTTGTCGTCGAGAATCGAGTCAATTAATTGTTCAATATGCTTGTCGGCTTGTTTCTCCATTTCTCTTCTTGTTTATTATAATAACGTTGACAATAGGAATATGTCTATTATTATTATGCTTTATTCACATTGCACTAATAGTAGGGATTATCAAACTGATCTCTTAGCCGTCGAAGAGCATCCATAACATGCTTCTTTACCGTGCTTTTGCTTATTCCCAACTCTTCCGCCACTTCGCGATATTTTTTCCTCTCAACGAAACAGGCTTTCATCACTCTGAGCGTCTTTGGTGTCAGACGGTCGAGAGCGTCCATAATCTCATCCACTTGCTTTTTCCTTTCCTGCATTATGAGGTCGTTAACCGTATCGGTGTCGTGATGATGCAGAATATAATAGGCGTATCTGTCACGAGAATGACGTTTGCGTATTTCGTCGATTGCTTTGTTTTTCACTGTTGTCATAAGGTAGCTGACAGTGAATCTTTCTGTCTTTCCTGAGTTGTAGAGCCTTAGCAGAAGCTCAAAGGCATCGGACACGACATCCTTGCACGCCTCCTCGTCGCGAAGTAACCCGAAGGCTAACTGATATGCGTCATTGTAGTTTTGCCTAAAAAACGTCTCGTATGTCTTGTCCATCCTATAAGTGATTCATTGCTTTGGTGGGTTATATACATTCCCACTGTAGTTATTCTCATTATTGAGGGCACAATTTTTTATTAAATTTGGCTGCAAAGTTAATGCTTTTTTTTTATTATTTGAAACAATTATCCATTTTTATTTCAACACACTCATTCCAAGCAAGCCGAGTTGTTCTGTGGCAACGGAAGCCAAAGTAACCCTTTCCCTCCTTACCCAACTAAACTAAACTCAACAACTAAACACTGGTGTTGTTGTTAAGGAAGGAAGAGGAAAGCAACCTGCGATGCCTTCCGATTTTTGGCGGAAAAGGACTTTGATTGACTTTGTCGAATTTCGTTTCTCGCCATATAACAATAAAAAAGGGCAGGATTTACCTGCCTAATTCTTCTGCAGAGATAGATAGTTTTGTCGTATTTTCCAAATATTCCATAGAAATATTTGCATTTTTCACTCTTTTTCTTTGTCATTTCAAATTTTATGTCTAAATTTGCCTTGTTTTAGCAGATATCGTGTCGGCTGAAGCTGTTGGCAAAGGACTTGGTGAAGACACCAACGCCAACATTAACTTTGTGGGTATAAAGGCGTTAACTATACGCTTTGTGTTTTGACTCGTTGAAACTTCGACACTTTCAAATCTCGTCAAAGGCAGAGTAAAGTAGTGGACGCCCCATATATGGTATGAACAACTCATGCCCTTATTGTATCTTGACAACAGGCATTGTGTCCTGTTGTCTGGATGCGTGATAGGGTATATTATATCATAAAGGTGGGGTCTTGCACTGCTTGTTCTGACGAGATGGGCAGTCGAAGGCCTCAACGAGTGGAACAGGCAGTATATGTGCAAGCTCCACTCTTTTTATATCCATAAATGAAGAAGAAAAACAATCAAGGTCGTTGGGAGCTTAGACCATCATTTGTGCTAAGAACTTAAAATGAACAAAGCTGAGCTAAGAAAAAAGATAAGAGACCTTGATGGGCTGACAAATGAAGAGAAGGCGGCACTGCTTGAACTGTTGAGCAAGCAGAAGAAATATGGTCTTGTGTGGGAAGAGAAAACCGAAGACGTTGAAGAACGCCTTCGCGATCATCTGCCTGTACTCGTAGAAGACAAAGACAAATATATTCCTTCCACCTGTCCCGATGCTCCAAACCACATTCTTATAGAGGGCGACAACCTCGAAGCCCTTACTGCGCTCAGCTATACACACGAGGGAAGAATTGATGTCATCTATATCGATCCTCCTTACAATACAGGAAACAAAGACTTTACTTATAATGATGATTATGTTGACTCAGAAGATGGCTATCGACACAGTAAGTGGCTGTCGTTTATGAGTAAGCGATTGAAAATCGCAAAGAGATTGTTGTCTGACAAAGGCGTAATTTTTATTTCCATTGATGATAATGAGCAGGCACAATTGAAGCTGTTGTGCGATGAGGTGTTTGCAGGCAATTCAACTTTTCTCGGTCAGTTAATATTAAAAACAGCGACTGATAATAACGCTACTCAGATAAATACCGAACATGAGTATATGTTGTGCTATTGCATAAATCGCGCTTATCAAAATAACTGGAAAAGAACTGGATTGGCAGCAAAATTGATAATTGAGAAATATAAAGAACTGTTAGGATTTGGAATAACAATTACGGAAATTCAAAAAGAATTGCGTAAATGGATCAAGATGAATAAGGATAATCTACCTCAAGTTGCGCATTATAACAATGTAGATGAAAAAGGTGTATATAGTAGCTCAAGTAATTCATCAAACCCTCATCCTGGAGGATATATGTATGATATTATTCATCCGATAACGAAATTAGCATGTCCAAAACCTCAAAATGGTTGGCGTTGGCCAAAGTCAACTTTTGACAATTACAATCAAAATGGTGAAATAGAATGGGGGAAAGACCATTCTACACAACCGCATGTGAAGAAACGTATAGAAACTGCGACTGATTATCTTAGAACCTTAATATATGAAGACAATAGAGGAACAACGATGTCTCTTGCAGAAATTTTCAGCGGAAAGAAAGTTTTTGATAATCCGAAACCTCAAAAGGTATTACAGAGAATATTAGACTTTTCTACGGATAAACAGTCCATCATCCTCGACTTCTTCGCCGGCTCCGGCACAACACTCCATGCTACGATGCAATTGAACTCCGAGGACGGTGGACATCGCCAGTGTATTCTTGTGACGAACAATGAGAATAATATTTGCGAGGAGGTGACTTACGAGAGGAACAAAAGGGTAATCAATGGCTACACCACGCCTAAAGGCGAGAAAGTGGAAGGACTTCACGACAACAAACTGAGATATTACAAGACGAAGCTGCTGCCAAGAGAGAAAAGTCCGAGAAACATGAGGGCGCTGATGGCAGCCGCAACGGAACTGCTCTGCATAAAGGAAGACCTGTATGAGGAAAACAGGAGGTTTGGAAGATATAGGCTCAACCCAAAGGCAGCAAGATATTTCGAGAAGGGAGAGAGAAGAATGCTGATAGTGTATTGCGAGGAACTGGCTGACCAAATAGCCGAAGAGATAAAGACACTCGACTTTGGCGGCAAGCGACTGAAAATCTATATATTCTCGCCTGACCGCTATGCCTTCGACGACAATTTCTTTGAGGTGGAGGAAAAGGTGCAGCTCGTGGCTCTGCCCGCCGCAATTTACGACGCCTACAGGAGAGTGCTGCCGAAAAAGAGGGATAAAGTGCTTTTGGAGGATAGCGTGGGCGAGACGCCCATATCCCCAGCAACCGCAGGCGAGACGCCTGCGTCCCCAGTGGCTTCGCAGATAGTTGAACAGAGTATTGACTTTAATTTTGAATAGCGTATGAAACAACTGAAATATCAACAGAAGGCAGTTGCAGAACTTGTGGGTAAGGTTATCGACCTGTTGGCACAAAGCAAACCGAGACAACAGCTTGTGTTCAAGGCTCCAACGGGTTCGGGAAAGACGGTGATGGCGAGTGAGATGCTTGCCACACTGACCGAGGAACTGCAAAGCCGCAGCGACTTGCCTTTCCAGCAGGTGGCTTTCATCTGGATTGCGCCAAACAAACTGCACCAGCAGAGCTACTTCAAAATGAAGAACTTCTTCACGGAAACAAAACTGCTGCGCGCACTGATATACGACGAGCTTGACCAGACGGACGGAATAATACATCAGGGAGAGGTGCTGTTCGTGAATTGGGAAAGCATAAACAGCAAGAACAACATCATTGTAAGGGAAAACGAGCAGGGACTCTCGCTCTACGACATAACCCGAAAGACCCAAGAGGAGGGAATACCTGTTGTGGTGATAATTGACGAGGAACACAGGTTTTGGTCGAAGACTGCCGACAAGTCGAAGGCGGTGCTCGACAACATAATGCCTAAGGTGGAGATAAGAATATCCGCAACGCCGAAGACCGATGCCGACTACAGGGTGACGATTAGCCGACAGGAGGTGATAGAGGAGGAGATGATAAAGGAGGGAGTGCTGCTGAATCCGGACATTACGAATGACTATACCACCGATGAGGCACTTAACGAGCATCTGATAAAGAAGGCATTGGAGAAGCGCAACCAAATAGCCGAGGCATACAGGAAAGAGGGTGTGGACATCAATCCTCTGTTGCTGATACAGTTGCCTAACGACACCAAGGAGGAACTGACCACTGAGGACACAAAGATAATGGATCAGGTGAGGCAGTATCTCGACGTGATAAAAGGCATCAACACCGACAACCACCGACTTGCCGTCTGGCTTTCGAAGGAGAAGACCAACCTTGAGGGTCTGGAGAATGACGACAACATGACCGAGGTGTTGCTGTTCAAACAAGCCATTGCCTTGGGTTGGGATTGCCCAAGGGCTGCAGTGCTGCTCATTTTCCGAAAGCTGACGAGCGACGAGTTCACCGTTCAGACAGTAGGACGAATACTGCGTATGCCCGAACAGCATTACTATAAGAACCCATTGCTGAACAAGGGCTATGTATATACCGACATAAGCAAGGACAAGATACACATAGTGGCTGACGACATGGACTATCTGCACAAGTCGATGCTGCAAGCCGTAAGGCGCGAGGAGTTGGACAACGTGAAGTTGGTAAGCTACTACGAGGTGCGTCGCAGTGCCGACCGCAACCGCCTTGGTCCCGACTTCCGCCGTGTGCTTACAAAGGCGTTTGAGGACATGTGGCTTGTTTCTTCCCAACTGTCATTGGCATTCTTGGATGATGAGGAGGAAGAAAAGGAAAATGAAGAAAACGGCCAGTCGGTCATTGCAAAAAACCGACAGGCAGCAGAACGCCAGCGCATACGCTTGGACGTGAAGAACGTGAACATAGAGATTCCTGCCGACATCTTCTTCCAGAACGACGTGAACACCACGATAGAGATTGGCGAGAAGGCAAAGTTTACGAGAACGGCTGTTGAGGTTGACCGCGTTTACGTGGATTGGTGCAGGAAGATGTTGGGAGGATTTGAGAAGGCTCACAGTACGGGAGTGCTTGCCAACTATCTGCTTGAGGTGATGGAGAACCTGTTTGAACTGTTTGAGACAGAGGCCAAGAAAGTGGTGCTTTATCATGAGAACCAGCCAAAGTTTGCCGAAGTGGTAACGAAGGCTCTTGCCCGATATGAGAAAATACTGGAGCAAAGGCAACAGGCGGCAAAGGACCGCAGCTTTGAAAACTACGAGTGGGAAGTGCCTGAAGACCGCACTTACACGGAAGAGAACCACACCATAAGGGAGAAGGTGGAGGAACATGCCCTACTGCCATTTGTTGAGTACAACGGAGCCTCAATGCCAGAGCACGAGTTTGCAGAGTTTCTTGAAAGCCACGGCGAGTCGATTGACTGGTGGTACAAGAACGGCGATGCCGGTCGGCAGCACTATGCCGTGCCATACACCAACAGTCAAGGCGTGAAGTCGCTCTTCTATGTCGATTTCGTGATAAGGATGAAGAACGGCCAAGTGTTCCTTTTCGACACAAAGACCGAGAACAGCGACTCCGAGGCACCGCTGAAGCACAATGCCCTGTTGGAGTACATCAAGAAGGAGGAGAACGCCGACAAGCATCTTCTTGGCGGCGTAATTATCCACGACCGCGACCGCAGCGGCAACTGGCTCTACTCGCCATTGCCCATAGACAACACCAACGACGTAAGAGGTTGGGATGCGTTTCTGCCGGACAGGTATGGTGGGGATTTATAATTAAAAATTAAGAATTAAAAATTAAAGAAGCTGAGAAAGTTATGGGTAAGGGAATCGACAGGACATTTCTTCACTATGGAGTGAAAAATGAGGACATGAGAATAATTGAGGCTGCTTGCGACTACGATGGAATAGACAGCGAGTGGCTTAAGGAGTATATTCTAAAGCCACTGAACAATGAGAAAAGTCAAAGCAACAGCAATACGCTCTTTGAGAAAGAGGTTACAAAAGTGCTTAACAAGGCACTGAAACAATTAAAAAACGAGTAAGTCCCATGCAAATAAACCACATACACGTAGAGAACTACAAAACATATCTAAACCTCGACCTTGACATTTCTGTCAAGAGCGAAGATAGACCGATTTTGCTTATCGGAGGAATGAATGGCAGCGGAAAGACTACCTTGTTCGATGCGATATACAGTGCCTTATACGGCTTGAATATCAATGGTGAGGCACACTTCCGCGAGCTGTTCAACTCTGGAGTACAAGACATAACTGGCAAACGAATTGTACTTGAAGTGGAGTTTGAAGGTATCGTTACAAACACGCTTACAAAATACAAGCTTCGCAGGACTTACCAAATACTCAATAGCAAGGCGGTGGAAAACGTTACCCTTTACATAGGCGGCAACACGTATTCTTATGGCACACATACTCCATCTAAAGAGAAGTCTCTTAACGAGCAGGCTGTCAGCAAGATAATAAAGGCGAACTTGCCTTCTGAACTGAGCAAATATTTCCTTTTCGATGCCATGAAGACGAGTGAGCTTGTGAAAGATGAGCAGATAAACAACCTGATACGCGACAGCATCAAGTCGGTAATGGGCTTCAACAAATATACACTCCTGGTGAATGTGGCTAGTAAGTTGTTGGAGAACGCCAATGCCGATCGACTCAATAATGAAAATGCACGGGATGAGTATAAGGCTCTCCAAGAGAAGAAACGTACACTCGAAACGGAACTGCAGGCATTGCGAGGCAATTACGACGCAGCCCTTAGTTATGCCACTAATCATCGAGAACAATATGAACGGCTGAAGAACGGGAAGAAGGAAGACGAGCTGACACTCGACAAAATTTCCAAGACGGAATCGAATATTAATGACATTGCCAAGGCGGAACGCACTTACCGCCAGCAGGCCGACGACATCACAAAGTCGTTGGAAACAGACGTGGTGATGCAGAAGTTGGCAAGTGCAATAAAGAACGAGGTGGAAGCCATAAAGAACTATAAGGGTGGAATAGAGGAACAAAGGAAGAACAATCTTACAGACATACAGATAGAATACCTTACGAGAAAGGTGGTTGAAATAATCTCGGGTAAATATGAGATGCCAAATGAAGTTGACGTTGAGGCTATTGTCAATGCCATAAAATACAGCAGGGACAACAACGACGTGAAAGACGAATATGACTATCTTGACGAGAGCGACATGGCGACTCTGAACTCAATAATAATGCCAGGAGTTGCCAATCCCTATCCGTCTTTTCAACAACAGCGTGAGCGCATAAACTACCAAATGGAAGACCTGCCGCGACTGAAGGAAAGGCTTAGGAACCTTAAAAAGGAGCTTAATGGCGACGACTATTCCTTCATAACGAAATATGACGAGAACGAGGTGTTGGCAGCCCAACTCAAAGAGCAGTTGAAGGAAAAGGAGCTGGAGGTGAAAAGGGTTGAGAAGACTCTTGAAACCTACGAATTCGACTCACCCGACGAGGCCGACCCAAGTTATGAAATGCTGAAGAAACTGCCCAACTTCTTCAAGCGACTTCAGCACAAACTCTTGCAAGAGAGGAAGACGAGAATGGAGAACATGATGAAGGAACTGCTTAACGTCAATCTCGTGTCTTATTCGGGGACAATAAGCAAGGTGACTCTGTCTGACAATGACGATGACATCTCTTTCAAAATATATCATAAAGCAGGCAATGAAATACCACTGAACCAACTTAATGCAGGAGCAAAGCAAACCGTCATGCAGGTATTGCTGAAAGTGCTGTACGAGTTGGGCGACTACGAGCCGCCTGTGATGATTGACACTGTGATGGGAGTGCTTGACAAGGAAAGCCGTGCAACGATAATAGAAAACTATTTTCCTAACCTTGCCAGGCAAACAATACTCTTAAGCACAGACACGGAAATACGTGCAGAGGACGACTATAAGCGTCTGATGCCTTTCATCTCGCGAGCCTATACTGTAAAGAGAAACAAGGAAAGGCAGTGTACGGAAATAGTTGAGGGATATTTTGGTGAAACGATAAATGACTGAAAACAAATATGATAGAATTGAACTTTGAGGCTGCCAAGCCTTTCGATGGCATTAACGAACTTCTGATGGACGTTAAGCATAAGTTGGAACAGAGGATTAACCTTGCCGAATACTCCGACAATGTCCGACCGGTAACTGTTCCTAAAGTGACGGTGCAGCGTATTTGTCTTTTGGTCGGATTGAGCGACAACGGGAAGCGAAACATGGAAGATGTTGCGAAGGTTGTCGTATCAAAGGCGAATTTTACATACAATGCTTCATTTTTCACCAAGGACAATCTCAAACGTGTTTTTTCGGCATTGATAAGACTAAGATACGGTAAGCTTGACGTGGCATGGGAAAGTCCATCGCAACTGTCAAAAATTATTGGTTATGAGATAATTAGGGGGCATGAAATTCTGAAAAATGACGAGGCGTTGGACGAATGGCTCACTTTCAACCATGCAAGAGTGGGCGATAAAGGAGTGGAAATACCAGCTCTCAATCTTCATATTGGCACGTATGACAATGGCATGGACGCATACATCGACGTAAACAACAGAAGCATAAGCAACACGCAGATGCTTATAGCGGGAGCCACTGGCTCAGGAAAGACCAATCTGTTGACAGTGCTGCTCCAACAGTTGCGCATGGCTTCCGTAGGAACGCCTTATCCTGTCAACTTCCTGTTGTTTGACTACAAAGGCGAGTTCTCTGATGCAGAAAATGCTGGGTGGCTTGACATTCTTGAAACAGACGAGAGTGCAATACTTGACCCTATGGAACGCCCATTGCCTTTCACCCCTTTCAAGGACTTTTCCAATGCTTCGGAAAATGACGTCGTCATATATGCATCTGCCATGTCGAGGGCTTTGGTGTCAATAGCTGTCGGAGATGCAAGAATAAGTGCCAATATGGATGAAAGACTATGTACGGCAATAGAGAATGCATATTTCGACAAGAAAGGGAAACCAATAACTTTTGATGAAATTCTCGACAACTATAGGGAACTGTTGCCTGAAGGGAAACAGGATAGGACAGACAGCGTTACCTCAATACTCAACCAGCTCTGTAAGGTCAAGTTGTTTGAGGAAGAAGACAAGATTGACCTTCTCAACGACTGCTATGTAATCAATTTGGGCAGATGTCCCAAGGAGGGTATATACGCAAAGGCTGTGGTTTATTTCGTCATTTCAAAAATCTACGATGTCTGTGAGCAGCTGCCACCTCAGGTTACAAACAAGGAAAGGTATGGTATAAGGCATTTCACCATTGTTGATGAGGCCCACTATATGTTGAAGTTTGACAACCAACCTCTTCAGAACCTTATCAAGGTAGGAAGAAGCAAGGGAATGAGCGTCATTCTTGCAACGCAAAACATGGCGGATTTCAAGACACGCAAATTCGATTTCTTTGCCAACGTCCAATACCCGATGATAATGCTTCAACAATCGCAGAACGATGCGGTGTTGAGAGACTTGTTTGGCGTGTCAGGCAACGCTTTGCAGGAATTGAAAAACATTGTCTCTATATTGCAGAAAGGAGAACTCCTGATAAAGGACACAAGTGAGGATTTATTGGGTCTTGGAAGTGAGAAGAACTATAAGAAAATTAACGTCACACATTTAATCTAATCACAATGGAGAAGTTGGACAAGGCATACGAGGGAATGGAGATGCTGAGGAACATTGGTCTTCCCATCAGCAATGACCAAATTAAAGGCATATACGATTTGGAAGCTCAATACCTTACGGAGGAGGTCATACCCCAATTAAAAGAAGTAATGGAGCCATTAGTACATAAAGTGATGAATGGCTTTAAAATGGTGGTCACCGTAGGCGAGCAGGAGGAAGTAAACGTAGAATTGCTGCCTCCTGAAACCGAGAACACCGTCAATCAAAGGGAAACGAATTCAAAGAAGCGACAAAAAAAGTTTATCATTAAAGTCATATACCCTGACGGTCATGCAGTATGCTCCAGAATGGTATGGGAAACGCTTTACGACGTGGTGAAATATGCAGGAGTACAGAGAGTAAGAAAACTTGGACTCTGGCTTAGGGGCACCAATATCATTTCTGACCAAGTGGAGGAGGATGACCGATACCGCAATAGCCAAAAGGAAGTGGAGCCTGGAGTCTATTTACAGACATGCTCAACTACAGACGTGAAATATGAACAAATTAAAGAAATCAACAAGCAATTGTCGCTTGGATTGAAAATTGAAAAAGTACTGATATAAAATATGAGATACACAAAAGAATACAATGAGTTTTATAAGCTCTTTTATTTTATTTTCGATTTAGCAGGTGAAGGTATTATAAAGAGCGTAGCAGATATAAAGAAAAGTATTAAATTGGCATATCTTAATGTCGAATTGAGTAGTGAAGATAGATGTATGCCAGATGATGTTGCTGGTGATGATGTTATGCAGTGCAATGACATAGACAGGGCAACGGAAGATGGTGTTGACGACGTTAGTTCATTTGCCAAAAAATATATTAGCGATTATCGCAACTTAATATTATTCTTTGAAAACGAAATTGGTGATGACTTAGCAAAACTCCGTTCATTGAGACGTGATATCATCAACGAGAAACTTGACAACGAACATGATGAGGAGTATGGAATTGATGAAAAGGAAAGAGTGAAAGACGTGTTTTGGAGAATTGCCGAGAAATTCTCAGATGGAACGTTTGATGATAGTTCCGACACTCAGATTGACTTGTTTAAGTCTGCAGAAAAAATGGACAACGAGATTCCAAATGGCTCTTATGGAAAGGCAATCGTGAAAGTATTTGACACCTTGCGCAATCTTGTAAGGGAAGATGAAAGTGTGAATGAAGTACTGAAATTGGTATTCTCAAAAGAAGAATGCTGATAAGAACAATATACTTTACAACTATTTCAGAAGGTGCCTTCGTTAACCATCGAAGACACCTTCGCTGGCAATTGAAGATAACTTCCTTTGCCATTGAAGATACCTTCATTGGACGACACTGAATAAAACTATCCACTATCGGCGGTTTTACGTCAGGCGTTCACCGCTGCCAAAACGCCCTTTCGGGCGTACGGACTTACATAAAGTAAAGTCCCTACAGCAGGCGGCTCTCGGTAATCTCTACCTTCTACCCTCTACCTTCTACCCTCTACCTTCTACCCTCTACCTACTACCCTCTACCTACTACCCTCTACCTACTACCTTCTAATCGCTAAAGAAAGATTCAAAAAACACTAAAATAAGCGTTCATAAACTAATTTTTATCCCAAATATTTGGACTTTAACGAAAGTTTATGTACCTTTGCAGCAAAATGGAAGATACTATGGATATAAAGGCTATGCCCACGGTGGAAATAATCCAGGCATTGGGCAAGAGGTACAAGGAATATCGGATTGCTGCGAGAATGACACAAAAAGAAGTCGCCGAGCAATCCAGGATAAGTATGCTCACCATCAGACGGTTTGAGCAGGGGTATTCGTATGACATCAAGCTGGGCAATCTCATTGCCCTTCTGAAGGCCATTGATTTTGCCGACGGCATAGCCGATATTCTACCAGAGATACCTGTCTCGCCTTATGCGCTGGCAAGGCAAGAAGCAAATAAACCCAAAAGAGTAAGACATGAACAACAACGTTAAGGTGACAATATGGGGTCGGGAAGTAGACCGAACTTAATGGCACTCCTTTCAGAGCCACTTTTGCCAGGAAATCCAAGGAATATCCCACCATTATGGAAAACGGAGGCAGCAAGATGCCATTCGAGAAGCAGAAAGAGTATGTCGAGCGGTTGTTCATCCCAAGAATAACCAATCGTAAATAGTATATTGCAGCAGAGCCAGTGCTCCTTACAGCTTAACTTAATGATATTACAATAAGCATTTCTATTTTATAGATGGTCGAGCCATTATAAAAGAACATACATTTTTATGAAGATACCTTCATTGGATGACACAGAATAAGTGAATGCAAAACTATCCACTATCGGCGGTTTTAAGTCAGGCGTTCACCGCTGCCAAAAGCCCTTACGGGCTGCGGACTTACATAAAGTAAAGTCCCTACAGCAGGCGGAAAGGAACTTTAATTTTTTAATTCTTTAATCCTTTAATTTTTTTCGTCCCTACAGCAGGCGGCTCTCGGTAATCTCTACCTTCTACCCTCTACCTTCTACCCTCTACCTTCTACCCTCTACCTTCTACCCTCTACCCACTTCCTACTACCCTCTACCCTCTACCCTCTACCTACTACCTTCTACCCTCTAATGCTTTTCCACGGAAGACACGGTTGCTATAACAGTGTATTCGCCAGAATCCGTGTGTTCAGTGGATAAAAAAGGCAGTATGGAAGCCAAAATACCCCTGTTATTTCTCGATAGGGGGTCAAAAACGGTACCTATCGAGTTCTCTCCGTGCAGAAAATATGTTAAAATAGGGCTTTTTTGAGGGTAAACTTAGTTAAAAAACCTTTCTTCTATCACTACTATCACCCCTTCTATCACCACTCAACAATTTGTAAATAAGAGGGTTAACCCAAAAGTGATAGAAGTGATAGAAGAAAATGAAAAACACGGATAGGGATTTCGCACCGCGAAATTAAAGAATTAAAGGATTAAATAATTAAAGGATTAAAGAATTAAGAATTAAGAATTAAATAAATGGGGTATTCAATTAAGGAGTGTTAAGGGCTTTTAAATGTATGGGGATAGGGGTTATGATTTTGGCATAAAAGGGTATTCGATTTATGTAGAAGTAGGGGTTCATTCTATGTTCCGCAATGCGGAACGTACGTTCACCAATGCGGAACGTACATTCCCCACTGCGGAATGTAGGTTCACCATTGCGGAACATAAAACGAATACCTATTCCCGTTGAATCCATATCCCCATAATCGACTTTTCGATATGCTCATATCGACAACTCGATATTACCCTATCCACTCGTTATGAGCACATCGAAAGGTGGATCGAATGCTTTTCCACGTAATCGGTTGTGCTGTTTGCACGGAAATGGCAGTCACCTATACAGTGATTTAAGTTTAATCCTTGAGTACACTATATAAAATGAATAATACTGCATAACCAGTACAGTTTTTTTCGTTATGTCTCAGCCAAGCAGTATCGGTGGGCGAATGAGCCTGAGTGTGGAAGGGTTGACGGCGAAATTCTTCAGCGTTCAGCTATACACATGAAGACAAGATTGACATCTTCTATATGGACCCACCTTATAATAGAGGCGATAGTTTTCCTCATCTTCTGTTAATAATAAATAATTAATTCCCAAAACACTTGCATTGAAGCTCGAAGATGTGTCTCTTTGCTGCGTGTTTTCATTGAAAATCCTCAGTAGAGTTGCGTGTTTTCATTGAAAATTCTCAGTAGGATTAATAAATATCACAGATATGATAGAGCGTAAATTAAAGATAGACAATGAATTGGAGGATAGTGTCTTCCTCTTCGGTGCACGACAGACGGGAAAAAGCACTTTCCTAAGGGAAAATTTTCCCGACAGTATATATATTGACCTGCTCGATACATCCGTGGCGTCACGCTTCAAGCGCACACCATCGCTGCTGTACGACACACTCATTGATAAGCCACAAGGCACATTGGTGATTATCGACGAGATACCCGAAGTGCCTGAGATGCTTAATGAGGTACATCGCCTGATGTCAGAAAAAGGACTCGTTTTTATTCTTTGCAGCTCGAGTGCGAGAAAACTCAAGCGTAAGGGATATAACACACTTGGAGGCAGGGCATATCCTGTATATCTATGTCCCTTTGTCAGTGCAGAGCTATCCGACTTCGACCTCAATCATGCCATAAATTATGGTATGCTGCCACCTCATTATCTCGCAAAGAATCCTTCAAAGCGACTGTCAGCATACATCGATGTCTATCTGAAAGAGGAAATCAAGCAAGAGGCTCTGGTCAGGAATCTGTCGGCATTCCAACGATTTCTTGAAGTGGCAGCACTGACCGATGGTGAGATGGTCAACTACAATAACATTGCCCAGGACTGCGGAGTGAGTGCAAATACAGTTGCCAGCTATTTTGACATTGTTGAAGACACTCTCGTGGGATTTCGCCTACATGCATTCTCCAGAGTGATGAAGCGCCGACTGGTTAAGGCTCCTCGCTTTTATTATTTTGACGTGGGAATTGTCAACCATCTGCTTCACCGCAATAATCTTGTCCGTGGTACTGTCGAATACGGACACGCCTTTGAGCACCTTGTAATACAGGAACTTAAGGCATGGCTCACTTATAATGACAGCAACGAACAACTGACATTCTGGCGTACCCACACAGGCCTTGAGGTAAATGCCGTGATAGGTGATGCCCGTCTTGCCATTGAGATCAAGTCGGTGGAGGAAGTACTTCCCCGACATCTGAAAGGACTGAACTCATTTGCCGAGGACTATCCCGCCGCCAGACTGATAATAGTAAGTCTCGACCCCTTCAACCGTCGCATAGGCAATGTAGAGTGCATCTACATCCTCGACTTCCTCAAACAGCTATGGGCAGGAAAGTACGTTAGCTAACCACCTGAATGGTAATCCAGTCACCACCTGAATGGTAATCCAGATATCGCATGGATGTACGTTCTTGCTATGCTCTCTATAGCCACTTATCTTTTCCTGATTTCACTGGATCTTCTGCAATTAAGTTGAGAAGAGCCAGAAAAATGAAACTGCTGCAACTGCAAACTATACCATTCAGGAGCGCATATAGGTAATGTTATTATAAAGGGTGGAATAGTTTTGCATATAACATAGTATCTATTTACTCGGCAAGGTGCGGGTGAGACATCCTCACTCCTATTGGGAGGCGTGTCAAAGTGGAGAATAGAGATGGGATAAATTCGGGAGAATTATTTACAACTCTACCGTAACTGTCCCGAAGGCATCACGAGACCATACCGAAGGATGACAAAATATAAAATATTTGAGAATATATTGAAAAAA
>CAMAGM010000059.1 GCA_945833995.1 uncultured Prevotella sp. | reverse complement strand
AAGTATATACATTTGCACAGAAAAAAAGAAATAAACAGAATGAACGACATGAAAGAAACAACAACAAAGAAAGCATTGTCGCTAAAGATGCTTACCAAAAGTAACATCTGGGACGTGCAGGAGAACGACATCTTCAGAATGTGGGAAGGTGCCGACAAAGACTCAGAGATAAAGGAAAACCTTCGTCGATATGTTGACATCATAAAGACCGCCTTCCTTGTCGAGGAGCTGAAGGATGACACCAAACTGATGAAAGGAAAATACGAGAAGATGGGCTACAAGATAGCCACGGTGAAAATAGACGATAACCTGAAAGTCACATGGGCTATAAAGAAACGTCCTATCATGCGTGTGAGCGACCTCACCTACGAGAACATCACACACATCTCGGCAGCAAAACTTGTTGAGGTGTTGGAGCGCAACTTCGGCGGCGGTTGGGAGTCACTGCCACAGAGCATACAGGACATCATAGAGAGTGGATTTGAGATCTCTACCACCACTCTGCCACAAAACCGCCTGCACAAGCCAGGAGGAATGTACGACCGCAAGGTTGCCGACGGTTTCGAGGTGCTTGAGGTGCCAAAGGGCACTTGGGTTGAGGCCATCTTCGTAAAGGTGAAGCCACAGATGGAGAAGCCACGCCTGCAGCTGCAGCCTAAGGGCGACGAGGACGACCTGCCTATCGACGACTACAAGAACCACGACGACGACGACGAGATAGAGGAGCCAAGCGACTTCAACGACGACGACATCACCGAGGACAACTACCGCACCACATTCGCCATAGAGACCGACCCCGACGCCGAGGCAGAAGATCTTGAGGACTATGTGGATGAGGAATAATTAAAAATACATTATCATGAACATTCCTATTGTTTTTTGGCTTGTCCCTATAGCCTCTTTTGTGGCATTGGGCATGGCATGGCATTTCTTCCGCCAGATGAGAAAGGAAGACGAGGGAACGCCTCGAATGGTTGAGATTGCAGAGTATGTAAGACGTGGAGCCATGGCTTACCTTAAACAGCAGTATAAGGTAGTGACCATCGTATTCATTGTGCTTGCCATCATCTTCGCTTTCATGGCATACGTGCTGAAAGTGCAGAACCCGTGGGTGCCATTTGCTTTCCTCACGGGTGGATTCTTCTCGGGGCTTGCAGGCTTCTTCGGCATGAAGACAGCCACATACGCCTCGGCACGCACTGCCAACGCCGCACGCAAGAGCCTTAACAGCGGACTGAAGGTGGCTTTCCGCAGCGGTGCCGTCATGGGTCTTGTGGTTGTAGGTCTTGGACTTTTGGACATTGCCATCTGGTTCATCGTGCTTAGCTATTTCTATCATGGCTCAAGCATGGCTCTCATCACCATCACCACAACTATGCTCACCTTCGGCATGGGTGCCTCCACGCAGGCTCTGTTTGCCCGTGTGGGTGGTGGCATCTACACCAAGGCAGCCGACGTGGGCGCAGACCTTGTGGGCAAGGTGGAGGCTAACATCCCTGAGGACGACCCACGCAACCCTGCCACCATTGCCGACAACGTGGGCGACAACGTGGGCGACGTTGCAGGTATGGGTGCCGACCTCTATGAGAGCTATTGCGGCAGCATACTTTCCACAGCAGCCCTCGGTGCCACGGCTTTCGCCATGAACATCGACATGCAGCTCAAGGCTGTCATTGCCCCGATGATCATTGCCTCCGTGGGCATCTTCCTCTCGCTCGTGGGCATCTTCACCGTAAAGACAAAGGAAAAGGCAACAATGCGCGACCTACTCCACTCGCTCGGACTTGGAACTAACGTTGCGGCAGGTCTCATTGCCATTGCCACCTTTATTATATTATATCTATTGGAAATAGAGAACTGGCTCGGAGTGTCGTTCTCTGTTGTCAGCGGTTTGGTGGCAGGAGTGGTCATCGGACAGGCAACGGAATACTACACGAGCCACAGCTACAAGCCTACACAACGAATAGCAGAGTCGTCGAAGACTGGTCCTGCCACTGTCATAATCCAAGGCATCGGCACAGGAATGATCTCAACCATGATTCCTGTCGTCACCATCTCGGCAGCCATAATGCTCAGCTATCTCTTTGCCAATGGTTTCGACCTCACCATGAGTGCCCATAGCATCTCAATGGGTCTCTACGGTATCGGCATTGCCGCCGTTGGTATGCTCTCTACACTCGGCATCACACTTGCCACCGATGCCTACGGCCCGATAGCCGACAATGCTGGCGGCAACGCGGAGATGAGCGAGCTGGGCGAGGAAGTGCGCCACCGCACTGATGCTCTCGACGCTCTCGGCAACACCACGGCTGCCACAGGCAAGGGCTTTGCCATCGGTAGTGCCGCACTCACGGCATTGGCTCTGCTTGCCTCCTACGTTGAGGAGATAAAGATAGCCATGGTACGTGCCGTTGAGGAAGGTCAGCAGTTCATCGACTCGGCTGGAAATATATTCAATCCCGAGAGTGCAAACATGCTCGACTATATGAACTTCTTCCAGGTAAACCTCATGAACCCGAAGGTTCTCGTGGGAGCGTTCATCGGTGGCATGGCAGCGTTCCTGTTCTGTGGACTTACCATGGGAGCAGTGGGGCGTGCCGCACAGACAATGGTTGAGGAAGTGCGCCGTCAGTTCCGCGAGATAAAGGGAATACTTGAGGGCAAGGGAACGCCTGACTACGGTCGTTGCGTCGAAATCAGCACTCGCTCGGCACAGCGTGAGATGATATTCCCAAGCCTCCTTGCCATAGCCATTCCAATAGTCGTTGGCTTGTTGCTCGGCGTGGCTGGCGTGATGGGATTGCTCGTTGGCGGCCTCACAGCAGGCTTCACCCTGGCTGTATTCATGGCAAACTCAGGCGGAGCTTGGGACAATGCCAAGAAGATGGTTGAGGAAGGCAACTTCGGCGGCAAAGGCTCTGAGTGTCACAAGGCTACAATAGTTGGCGACACCGTAGGCGACCCATTCAAGGACACCAGTGGCCCATCGCTCAACATCCTCATCAAACTGATGTCGATGGTAAGCATCGTGATGGCAGGACTTGTCGTGGCGTTCTCTTGATGAATTTTGAGTTTTGAGTTTTGAATTGTTGCTCTTCGAGCAATTCTCAATTATAAAATTCAAAATTAATTAATCGCAGCGAAGCGAGAATAATTCAAAAATCAAAACTCAAAATTCGTTAGTTCACCGTCATGTGAAAGCAGCCTTGCTTCACTTCATATTTAATATAACAGCGATTCTTTACACGGAAATCGCGTAGGACCTCGGAGAGCACCCATTTCAGAGTGTCGTTCCTGACGACACGACGTTTGGGTCCTTCGGGGTCTTCTATTGTTATGTAGCGGTTGTAGCATAGGTCGAATGTGGTGCCGTAGAGATGGCAACTGTTCTCCGTAGCGTTGCCGTTGCGGTTGCGCAGTTTCGTCACGTCGTCTTTCGTGCGCAACACACTTGTGACAATTATCTTATGCAGAGGTATTCCCTTTATATGGAGACTGTCGAAGAAGGCGCGTCCAATATCCTGGAGCAATACCGATGCCTTTGGCACGAGATATGGAATACTGTTGTTCAGCCTGTCAACATGGAAATATGGGTTAGCGCCAACATACACCAGTTCCTTCATTCTCTTCTCCGCTTCCTCTCGGTTCTTCACCGGTGGCACCCCATTCTTCCTTGCCGCCACCATCTGCACGTCATTATTGTCCGGAAACGTGTTCTTGAACGTAGGGACGCTGTAGATGGGATGTTTTGAATGAGGAGTGTGGAGTGATGAGTGAGGAGTGAGATTACTAAACTGCGCAGAATCCTGGCTCTCGCAATTCTCACTCCTCACTCCACACTCCTCACTCCTCAATAAACTCTCCCCAGCCACTCCCGGCCAAATTATCCTTATCAAGGCAAGTACCGCTACGACGGTGAAAAAGCCTTTTATATATGTATTCTTTTTCATTGTTGCTAATTTTCGTGCAAAATTAATAAAAAACATCGTAATAATCACACTTTATTGAAAAACTTTCTGTAATTTTGCACGTGAATTTTAAATAATAACATAAAATTGACTGAGAAGCATATAGTTTTGGAGGACATTGACCCCGTAATTTTCTATGGAGTCAACAATGTCCATTTGCAGATGATAAAGGCTCTATTCCCAAAGCTGAGAATCGTTGCTCGGGGCAACGTTATCAAGGTTCTTGGCGACGAGGAGCAGATGTGCGCTTTTGAGGAGAACATCGAGAGCTTGAGGAAGCATGTCGTGAAGTTCAACTCCTTGAAGGAGGAGGACATACTCGACATCGTGAAGGGAAACCGCACTAAGGATGAGCTGCCAGAGGGCGTGCTCGTCTATAGCATGTCCGGTCGCCCCATAAAGCCACGCACCGAGAATCAGCAGCAGCTTGTCGATGCTTTTTTCGCCAACGACATGATTTTCGCCGTAGGTCCTGCCGGAACGGGAAAGACCTATCTCAGTATAGCCCTCGCAGTGAAGGCACTGAAGGAAAAGACCATAAAGAAGATTATCCTCAGCCGCCCTGCCGTGGAGGCAGGCGAGAAACTCGGTTTCCTACCTGGCGACATGAAGGACAAGATAGACCCCTATCTGCAGCCTCTCTACGATGCCCTTGAGGACATGCTGCCGCAAGCCAAGCTGCAGGAGATGATGGAGAAGCACGTCATTCAGATTGCGCCTCTTGCGTTCATGCGCGGACGGACACTGAGCGATGCCGTGGTAATTCTCGACGAGGCACAGAATACCACCTGTGCACAAATCCGAATGTTCCTCACCCGCATGGGATGGAACACAAAAATGATCATCACTGGCGACATGACGCAGATTGACCTTCCACGCGAGCAGAAAAGCGGACTGAAGGAAGCCCTCAACATCCTAACTGGCATTGAGGGAATAGGTGTTGTGGAACTGACACGCAAGGACATCGTCCGCCACAAACTCGTAACGCGCATTGTCAATGCGTATGAGAAGTATGATGCCCATCCCCTCCCTGGGGAGGGGAGCACTCACGGCAGCTCTGACAATAGAAATTAACAACAAACCTCGCCTCTATCTCCCCTCCCCAGGGAGGGGGTTGGGGGTGGGCCCAAAAACGATACAACAATGAAAGCTTTAACAAACACCGAATTCAATTTCAAGGGACAGAAAAGCGTATATCATGGTAAAGTACGCGACGTTTACAACATCAACGACGACCTCATGGTCATGGTTGCCACCGACCGCATCTCGGCATTCGACGTTATTCTGCCCAAAGGCATTCCTTTCAAGGGACAAGTGCTCAACCAGATTGCGGCGAAGTTCCTCGACGCAACGAGCGACATCTGTCCGAACTGGAAACTGGCTACACCAGACCCCATGGTAACAGTAGGCCTTAAGTGTGAGGGTTTCCGTGTTGAGATGATCATCCGCTCAATCCTCACAGGCTCTGCCTGGCGCGAGTATCAGAAGGGTTGCCGCGAAATATGTGGTGTCAAGCTGCCCAACGGAATGCGCGAGAATGAGCGTTTCCCTGAGCCTATCATCACTCCTACCACAAAGGCTGACGAGGGTCACGACCTCAACATCTCCCGCGAGGAAATCATCTCACAGGGCATCGTCAGTGCTGAGGACTATGCCGTGATGGAAGACTACACACGCCGCCTCTTCGCACGCGGACAGGAGATTGCCGCAAAGCGTGGTTTGATTCTCGTTGACACGAAATATGAGTTTGGCAAGCGCGACGGCAAGGTATATCTCATCGACGAGATCCACACACCCGACTCCAGCCGCTATTTCTATGCCGACGGCTACGAGGAGAAGTTTGCTGCGGGCGAGCCTCAGCGCCAGCTCTCAAAGGAGTTTGTACGTCAGTGGCTCATCGAGCACGACTTCATGAACGAGCCAGGACAGACCATGCCAGAGATTACCGACGAGTATGCCGAGAGCGTGAGCGACCGCTACATCGAACTTTACGAGCACATCACTGGCGAGAAGTTTGACAAGGCTGCCGAGGAAGGCGACATCGCCGCACGCATTGAGAAGAATGTGGCGGAGTATCTCAAGTGAGAAGTGACGCTTTTGAAAAGAAGAGATATCTTTGGAAGGTAGAAGGTAGAGGGTAGAAGGTAGAGATTAACGAACTGCATAGAAATCACGGGTAGAACATATCTCTACCCTCTACCTTCTACCCTCTACCCTCCAAAACTCACCTCTCACCCCTAATATATAGAACCCTTAAACATATATTGTAAATATGATAAAAATAACTTTTCCCGACGGTTCTGTCCGCGAATACGAACAGGGCGTCAATGGACTTCAAATCGCCGAGAGCATCTCACCTGTTCTGGCGCGCGACGTTATCGCCTGCGGTGTAAATGGTGAGACCGTTGAACTCAACCGACCCATCAACGAAGACTCCAAGGTGCAGCTCTACAAGTGGGACGACGACGAAGGCAAGCACGCCTTCTGGCACACCTCTGCCCACCTCCTCGCCGAGGCTCTCCAGGAATTGTATCCTGGCATTCAGTTCGGCTTTGGACCAGCTGTGGAGAACGGATTCTTCTACGATGTATTGCTCAAGGACGGTGAGTCTATCAAAGAAGCCGATTTCCCAAAGATTGAGGCAAAGATGAAGGAACTGGCTGGCAAGAAAGAGCCTGTGGTTCGCAAGGAAGTGTCGAAGGCAGACGCACTGAAGGAGTTTGCAGCTGACGGACAGACCTACAAGTGCGAGCACATCGACCAAGACCTTGAGGACGGCACCATCACAACCTACACACAGGGTTCGTTCACCGACCTCTGCAAGGGTCCACACCTTTTGAACACAGGTCTCATCAAGGCAATCAAGCTGACAAGTGTTGCCGGAGCTTTCTGGCGTGGCGATGCCACCCGCGAGCAGATGCAGCGCCTCTACGGCATCACCTTCCCAAAGAAAAAGATGCTCGACGAGTATCTCGTCATGCTTGAGGAAGCCAAGAAGCGCGACCACCGCAAGATTGGCAAGGAGATGGAGCTGTTCATGTTCTCTGAGAAGGTGGGCAAGGGTCTGCCTATATGGTTGCCAAAGGGCACCGAGCTGCGCCTCCGCCTTCAGGACCACCTGCGCAAGGTGCAGAAGCGTTTCGGCTATCAGGAGGTAATCACTCCACACATCGGCTCAAAGAACCTCTACGTGACCAGCGGTCACTACGCACACTACGGCAAGGACTCATTCCAGCCAATACATACCCCAGAGGAGGGCGAGGAGTACATGCTGAAGCCTATGAACTGTCCTCACCACTGCGAGATTTTCGCATGGAAGCCACGTTCATACAAGGACCTTCCTCTGCGCATAGCAGAGTTCGGTACTGTCTATCGCTATGAGCAGAGCGGCGAACTCCACGGTCTTACCCGCGTGCGCTCGTTCACTCAGGACGATGCCCACCTCTTCTGCCGTCCCGACCAGGTGAAGCAGGAGTTCCTCAACGTAATGGACATCATCAACATCGTGCTCAAGGCGTTCGGCTTCAACTTCGAGGCACAGATCTCGCTCCGCGACCCTAACGACACCGAGAAATACGTAGGTAGCGACGAGGACTGGGCACGCTCGGAGGCAGCCATCGTAGAGGCTTGCCGCGAGAAGGGACTCAACGCCAAGATAGAGTATGGCGAGGCTGCCTTCTATGGTCCTAAGCTCGACTTCATGATAAAGGATGCCATCGGTCGTCGTTGGCAGCTCGGAACAATTCAGGTTGACTACAACCTACCAAAGCGTTTCAAGCTCGAATACACCGACGAGGACAACACAAAGAAGACTCCTGTCATGATCCACCGTGCGCCTTTCGGCTCAATGGAGCGTTTCGTGGCAGTGCTCATCGAGCACACCAGTGGTCACTTCCCACTCTGGCTCACTCCCGACCAGGTTGCCATCCTGCCTATATCGGAGAAGTACAACGATTACGCCGCACGCGTTGCCAAGTATTTCGACTCAGTAGGCGTGCGTGCCACCATCGACTCGCGCAACGAGAAGATTGGCCGCAAGGTTCGCGACAACGAGCTCAAGCGCATCCCATACATGCTCATCGTTGGCGAGAAGGAACAGGCTGACGGCACTGTAGCCGTACGTCCACAGGGCGGTGGCGAGCAGAGCATCATGTCGATGGAAGACTTCGCAAAGAAGATTAACGACGAAGTAGCCGAAATGACAAAGGAATTCTGAGATTATAATTAAAAATTAAGAATTGCTGCGCAAACCGAATGCAGAGCCAAGCTCGCTTGAGCTATGCTGAGGTGCAGCCAGCAATCGACGAAGTCAATTAAAAATTAAAAGAGGGGCTACGCATAATCCGCGTTTGCCCCTCTCTTAATTCTTAACTGAACTTTCCCTCCCTTTTCTATACTGTGCGGTAAACTTGCTCCCCCTCTAAGATACTGGTAAGCGGCTGTATTATTCTCGATATGGCTATGAGATGATAAGCATGAACGTGACGTGGCAACCTATGATTGGGACAGTGGCAAGTTTTAGGTCGTAGCCTTGGGCGACGAGCATTTGGCGCGAGAGGGAGAGACCTATGCCGGAACCTGTTGGTTTGGTGGTGAAGAAAGGTATGAAGATGTCGCGGGCAACGTCGGCAGGTATTGGCTCACCATTGTTGCTAACCATAAGACAGCCCTTCCAACGTATGTCCATAAATGTGGCACCTGCCTCGATAGCGTTCTTTGTAAGGTTGATAAGTATTTGGCGGAACATTCCCTCGTCGATGTTCAGCGTCTTCTCATTTGGCAAGACAATGTTCCAGCGGAGTTGGGGATAGAGCGGAGTGAAGGAGTTGAGAAAAGCTGAGAGGCTTACGGGCGTTGGCTGCGGTTCTTGCAGCTGCGTAAGCTTGCGATAGCTCTCAACGAAGGTGGTGAGCGAACGGCTTGTGTCGCTGATTGCCCTGATGCCTTCCTCGTATGCTGAGCCTTTGATGTTTGGGTTGTTGAGATAGGCTTGGCAGATGCTCGTTATTGGTGCCGTGGCATTCATAATCTCGTGGGTGAGCACACGGGTGAGTTTCTGCCACGACTCTACCTCTTGTTTAGCTGAGAGTCTGCCGATGTCGTTGCCCATGTCGTTAAGAGCCTCCTGCAATGCCCTTTCGCCGAAGAACATCCCCTTCAACGGCAAACGGAACATAAAGTCCTCGTTCCTCACTGCCTCGCGCATGAGGAACGCCCTGTTCTTCAGTTGCCACTGATGGCTGACGAAGAGCCACAAGGCGGCAACGAGAATAATCAAAACAAATGTCGCTATCAACCAAACCATATTTATATCAGAATAACATATCTCTCTCCCCACTCCTCTCTCCCCACTCCTCTCTCCTCACTCCTCTCTCCTCACTCCTCTCTCCCCACTTCTCATTTTGGCATAGAGCGTTTGTCGGGTGATGCCAAGGAGTTCGGCTGCGCGTGAGATATTGCCATGGCATTGGTCAACCACACGCTTTATATGGTCGGCCTCGACGCTCTCTAAGGTATCCACATGGGTGGTCTTTTCTATGGCATCCTTGAGGGTGCGGATAAGATCGTCGTTGTCCCACGGTTTGGTGACAAAGTCGGCAGCACCCATCTTCAATGCTTTCACTGCTAACTTGATGTCGGCAAATGCCGTGATGAGCACGATCGGTACGTTGACATTGTGGCGGTGGATGGAAGCGAGCCACGTCAGTCCCTCCTGCCCAGAGTTCACTCCAAGTGTGAAGTTCATGTCGAGCAGTATTACGTCCACCTTCTCCTGCTGCAACAGGGCAAGCACTCCATCGGGACGCGGCAATGTGAGGACTCGCTCGAAAGTGCCCTCAAGACAAATCCTCAAAGCCGTGAGTATGGCGGGATTGTCGTCTATTGCAAGTATTGTTCCGTATTTCATTTCAGATGCAAAATTAGTCATTTTCAGCAAAACTGCCATAACTTTTTGTGGAAATGTATGATTTTCATACATCAAACTGTATGATTTTCATACAATCGCACTCTGCGGCGGCGAAAAACCTTGCGAAGAAGAAAGAAAAGGCGTAATTTTGCAAGCAGAAAACAAAAAGAGAATAATATGAAGAGCTATTTTAAATTTCTATCACGCAACAAGCTATACACGGCAATAGAGGCGTTCGGGCTTTCGGTTGCACTCGGTTTTGTTGTTATCCTCGGTTCCTACGCCTTGATGGAATACAGCGTGGGCAGCGGCAATGAGAAGTCAAAGGAGATTTATGCCGTGGGCAGCGGCGACTATCTCGGTATGACATGGGGTACGGCACAGGAATTCTTCCCTTCCATACCAGAGATTAAGGAGTGGACAAGGGTGGCCACCGCCAATGATCTCCCTGGAGTAATGGTTGGCGACAACTTCTTCAAGATAGAGGCATTCACCATTGACCCAAACTTCTTTGAGTTCTTCGGCTATGACGTTCGCGGATGCAAGCGCGACAGGGTGCTGACCTCTGAGAACGAGGCTATCGTCAGCGAGTCGTTTGCAGCCAAGGCATTCGGCAACGAGAACCCCATAGGCAAGAGTTTGAAATACGACACACTGACGTTTAAGATAACTGGAGTGGCGTCTGATTTTGGCAAGTCAGAAATATTTGAACCGCACGAGGTGTTTATCTCAATGAGATATAAGGAGAAGAGCATGCCAAGAATGGATAATTTTGGCGAAACCATTCCGTTCGTGCGACTTGCAGCAGACGCAAACCCCGACAAGGTGGCAGAGAAACTGCTCGACAAGTATATGGCTTACTGGGACAGCTATTCACGCAACAACGAAGGTAATTTTTTGTGGGGTTCGCAGTTAGTGCCCATGGACAAGCTGTATTTCTCGAAGACCTCAAACTGGCAATTACGCTGTGGTGACAAGAAGTTGGTTGACATATTGTTTGTAGTGGCGCTTGTGCTTCTCGTGTGCGCAATATTCAACTATATCAATCTCACCGTGGCGCAAGCCGGCAAACGTGCCAAGGAGATGGCAACACGCCGACTGTTGGGCGAGAGCGTATGGGGAGTGGTTATCAGGTATTTCAAGGAGTCGGCATTGTTCACGTCGGCATGCTTCATCATTGGTCTGCTGTTGGCACTCTGCCTGCTGCCCGTGTTCGACGACATTCTCAACACGAGAATCTCCATCCCTGTGTCTCTGGAAATGTTTATTGTAACTGTGGCGGCACTCCTTGTAATATCGCTTGTTTGCGGCATTATCCCGGCAATGGTAGTGTCACGCTTCAACCCCATTGACGTGGTGAAGGGCAGTCTTAGGATAAAAAACAAAATGTGGTTCAGCAAGGTGTTCATAACGGCACAAGGCGTTGTCAGCACGGTGCTCATTGCCGTGGGTCTTACGATGACGCTGCAAATGCACCATCTCTACACCCTACCCTACGGCTACAACCAAGATGACATAATAATGGCATTCACGAGCAGCATTGGTGTCAAACTTGAGCAGCAGCAGATATTGGCAAACAGACTGAAGGCGTTGCCCGAAGTGGAAGAGGCTGTTCCTGGAGGCGGCTCGCCATTGGAATGTGGCGCGAATGGCGTTCACAACGAGAAAGGCAATGTCTTCTCATGGGTAAGGCTGTGTAGGCTCGACTCAACCGCTATGAAGATGTTAGGAATAAAAGTGATAGAGCAATATTGTGAACCTACAGGACGCAAGGTATGGGTGACAGAGAGCGGAAAGCGTTTTTGGGGAGTGTCGGCAAAGAAACCTTATTTTGGTGTCAGGGAATCGCAACCGGAATATGAATGTTGCGGAGTAATTGCCGATTACCGCTCGGGGGGCGCAATACCAAACGAGATGGACAACTGCTACAATGCCATTCAAGTGGCACCACGCGACGGTTTTTACCATTCAATGCTGATAAAGACACGAGGCGACAAGGACAAGGCACTTGCTGCCGTGAGAAAGACGTGCAGCGAGGTGGCAAAGGAGCTTAGGGGACTGCCACTTCAAATGGGGTGCGACTATATTGAGAAGCGACTGGACGACAACCTGAAATCAAAGCGAAACACGATGACCCTCGTACTCTCATTCATGCTCGTGTCGATACTCATCTCCGCCCTCGGAATGTTTGCAATGTCGGTGTATTACGGCGAGCAGCAGCGCAGGCAGATCTCCATACGCAAGGTGATGGGCGCGACGGTGGCGAACGCCGTGTGGACGCTCTCGCGACGTTTCCTCGTAATGGCTATAGTTGCAATAGCGATAGCCACACCTATAAGTGTGAAGTTTATGCAACAGTATCTTGAGGATTTCGTCTATAGGATTGACTTCCCCGTGTGGGCTATTGCTGTGGCAGCATTGTTCACCCTCGTCATTGCCTTTGCGTCGGTGATAAGCCGCACACTGCGCGTGGCAACACAAAACCCAATAGAAAGCATCAAGACAGAATAGAATGAGATGCCCAAAGCATCACCCTTCGGCAAGAATTACAAGTGTTGAGAGAAGCTTTTGAAAGCCCTCAGAAAAGTTAAATGCCCCGCGCTTCTCAGCGCGAGGCATTTTCTCAATAGGTATTAGCCTTCTAAGGTAAAAAGATTGTATTCAGGATAACGGTGCAAAGGTAATACTTTTTTTGCAAACGTGCAAACTTTTTTATATGTTTAAAAACACATTACCCTCATTTTTTGCCTTTATTACCCTCTTTTTAACATTTATAGGCTAAAAATCTCTTCTTTTCGTGAACTATTGTCATTAGGTAATGACAAAAGAAAAGCAACCGGCATTACCTTGAACGAGGAAAATGCCGGTTGCAAAACTATCATTTAATCAAGTTATGGTCAATTGTTCACACTGCCTCCTACGATGTCGAGCAGCTCGCTTGTGATTGCCTGCTGGCGGCTCTTGTTGTACTGCAGGTTTAGACCACGCAACAGCTCGTCGGCGTTGTCTGTGGCTGTCTGCATGGCAACCATACGTGCCGCATGCTCACTCGCAATGCTGTCGAGCAATGCCGTGTAGAGCATCAGGTGTGCCATCTTTGGAATGAGCGCACCAAGCACGGTATGCATATCAGGCTCGACAATGAAGTTGCTGTTGAGCGGCTTGCCATCGAGTGTTCCTCGGTGTTCCCCACGCTCTGCGTCACGCTTGCGAAGGTATTCCTGAGCGTCCTTGGTAGTCACGGTTGACTTAAGGTCACGATCATGGTCGCGTGTGAGCTCGTCGGTAAGGTCGATAGGCAGGAACACCTTTCGGGTGAGAATCTGCGAGCCAGCACTCTTGAAATGATGGTAGATCATCTCAACCCTGTCGATGTCGCCCTTGACAAACCTCGCACCCAACTCGCGGGCAAGGTCGATGCACTGCTTGGCATTTGGTTTCTCGGCAAGGTCGTTGTAGTTGCCCGCAATCTGGAAACCAAGCTTTGCAGCCTTCTCAGCCACCTTGCGCCCAATGGGATAGATGACGATATTGTCTTTGCCCAACGCTTCGTATTCGGCCGCCACCTGCTGCATCAACTTGATGACGTTGGCATTGAAACCGCCACACAGGCTACTGTTTGATGAATAGACCACAAGTGCCACACGCTTCACGGGACGCTCAGTAGTGAGCACGCTCGAAGCGTCAGCCTCAGAGGCTAGGAATGTCTTGAGGATGTGCTCAAGCATTGTCTCATAAGGCAGCATGTTCTCTATCATCATCTGCGCATGGTGCAGTTTCGACGATGCAACCATCTTCATGGCACTCGTAATCTTACGGGTGCTGTTGACTGACGATATTCTCGTCTTTATCTCTTTAAGCGACGGCATAGGCTATCAGTGTTTATATTGTCCGGCGATGTCTGCCATGGTTGACTCGATGACAGCCGTAACGCTATCGTCAATCTTACCAGAGGCCAACGTCTGTATTACTTCAGGATGTGCTGTACGCAGCTTGTCGAGGAACGAATCCTGACACTGGCGAACGCTCTCGACTGGAACGTCGTGCATCAAGCCGTGGGTACCGCAATAGATGATGGCAATCTGCTCACCTACAGGCATTGGGCTGTACTGTGGCTGAATGAGCAACTGGTTGTTCTTGCGGCCACGGTCGATAGTCATTGCCGTTACGGGATCCATGTCGCTTGAGAACTTTGAGAATGCCTCAAGCTCACGGTACTGTGCCATATCAATCTTCAGCGTACCCGCAACCTTCTTCATACTCTTGATTTGTGCCGAGCCACCCACACGGGATACGGAGATACCTACGTTGATGGCAGGACGGAAACCTTGGTTGAAGAGGTCGCTCTCAAGATATATCTGTCCGTCGGTGATGGAGATCACGTTGGTTGGGATATATGCTGATACGTCGCCAGCCTGGGTCTCGATAATTGGAAGCGCTGTGAGCGAGCCACCACCCTTTACATGACCCTTCATGCACTCTGGCAGGTCGTTCATCTGCTCAGCAACCTCCTGCTGGTCGTTGATACGTGCGGCACGCTCAAGCAGACGGCTGTGGAGATAGAACACGTCGCCAGGATATGCCTCGCGTCCTGAAGGACGACGGAGAATCAGCGACACCTCACGGTAGGCAACCGCCTGCTTTGAGAGGTCGTCATAAACCACAAGTGCACTCTCACCACGGTCGCGGAAATACTCTCCAATAGCAGCGCCTGCGAAAGGAGCATAGTACTGCATGGCAGCCGGGTCGGCAGCCGTAGCTGACACAACGATGGTGTAAGGCATTGCCCCATGCTGCTTGAGGTTCTCCACAAGGGCAGCAACGGTGGATGCTTTCTGACCTATGGCGACATAGATGCAATAGACAGGCTTGCCTGCCTCATAGAAACTCTTCTGATTGATAATGGTATCGACGGCAATGGCAGTCTTTCCTGTCTGGCGGTCGCCGATGATAAGCTCGCGCTGTCCACGTCCGATAGGAATCATTGAATCGACTCCCTTCAGGCCTGTCTGCAGCGGCTCCTTCACTGGCTGACGGTAGATAACGCCAGGTGCCTTACGGTCGAGTGGCATCTCGAAAGCACCGGTGAGGTCGATGTCACCCTTTCCGTCGATAGCCTGACCGAGTGGGTTGATGACACGTCCCAACATGTTGTCGTTGACGCGAATAGACGCGATGCGCTTTGTACGCTTGACAACCATGCCTTCCTTGATGCCTTCGGTTGAACCGAGGAGCACGCAACCTACGTTGTCTTCCTCCAGGTTCATCACGATAGCCATAGTGCCGTTCTCGAACTCGAGCAACTCATTGGCCTCGGCGTTGTGCAGACCGTAGATTCGGGCAACACCATCGCTCACCTCGAGCACGGTGCCCACCTCGTCGAACTGCTGTCCACCATTGATGCCCTGCAGCTGTTCAAGCAACATCTGCGACACTTCGCTTGGTTTTATTTTGTCTGACATAATTTACTTTTTAGTTATTATTTTCTCAACTGTGTGAGTATGCTTCTAAGCTGGCTCTGCACGCTGGCGTCCAGGCGGTAAGTATCATATTCGAGAATGAAGCCTCCGATGATGTCGGGATTTACCTCTGTCTCAAACTCCACAGTACCCTTGGTCTTGTTCTCGACCATCTGGCGCATCTTCAGCTCCGTATCTGGCGAGACGGCGACAGCCGTAGTGAGCTTGCCACGGATGATGTTTTTCTGTTTGCGGTATAAAGTGACATACGAGTTTGCCATAAACTGCACCAGACTCTCACGGTCTTCCCTCAGGACGAGGTCGATGAAGGTTCTTGTCAGCTGAACGGCATTGCCTCCTGCTGCGGTGGCAAGCAACTCGCGCTTCTTTTCCTTCGAGAGCATGGGATTGTCGATGGCATGTCTCAGTTGGGGCACATCCACGAAGCTCTTTGCCAGTGTGGTCATGTCGATAGACACACTGTCTTCAAGTTGCGCAGCAGTGGCTGCCTTTAGCAGCGCACGTGCGTATCTTACTGAAATTACTCCAATGTCCATGTCAATTTATTTTTTATCTCCTACAGCAACTTCATCCAATAGTCTGTCAATCGTCTCCATCTGGCTTGCCGTAGAGGAGAGTTCCTTTCGGAGAATCTTCTCAGCAACCTTGACGGAGAGTTCCGCCACCTGGGCACGTATCTCGGAGATGGCAGTAGCCTTTTCCTGGGCTATGTCTGCCTTTGCCTCCTCGATGAGACGTGCAGCCTCATGGCGCGCCTGCTCTTGGGCCTTGGTGACTATTGCCTCGCGGGTGTCGGCAGCCTCCTTGAGAATCTGAGCCTGCTTCTGACGCGCCTCCTGCAACATCGCCTCACCCTCCTTCTGAATGTTCTCCAAACGTGCCGAAGCCTCGTGTGCTTTCTTTAGGCTCTCGTCGATGTAGCGCTTTCGGCTGTCAACCATATTGACTATGGCTGGAAAGCCATACTTCGCCAGGACGAAGAAGACCACCAAGAAAGCGAGGAGCATCCAAAAGAGGAGTCCCAAATCAGGGGTCAATATTGATGGCAAATTTTCCATTGTATGAATTTTAATTTGTTTTTTTAGTTGACAAGTGATTTTTAGTTGACGAGTTGACAAGTAAACAAGTTATTTGTCATTCACATCTTGCCAACTGAGTATCAACCCGTCAACTCGTCAACATGTCAACTCGTCAACTAAATATACTTTATTAAATAAGGAACGCACAGGCAGCAATGGCGAAGAGGGCACAACCCTCGACGAAAGCAGATGTCAGAATCATGTTTGTCTGAATCTTGCTTGTTGCCTCTGGCTGACGAGCGATGGCATCCATAGCGCTACCGCCAATCTTACCAATACCTAAACCTGCACCAA
>CAMAGM010000058.1 GCA_945833995.1 uncultured Prevotella sp. | reverse complement strand
GCAAACCGCGGATGTAAAACAAGTTCAGAATCCTTCGTGCAATCGGGATTGCCTAAGCCCCCGAAACCCACAATCTGGACTGATGGCTTTTACAGGGGATTACTTGAGGCCAGAATCACTGTGTACAGAACCTCTTCCACCAAAAATAGTTGTACCATGTGCGTAATAACTATCACCAGTGAAATCCCCACATTCATTAGGTATTAGGCCTGCACCACCACCAGCAACCTCGTCCATCAGCTCGTCGTCGAGCAGCTGCTTCTTCTGTTCTTTTTCCATAATTAATTTTATTTTTAAAGTTCAACAATATATTATTATTTATTTGTTCACGCGTAAGTTTCCACGTCTGGACCCTCGACAAATACGCCTCGAAGGCTTAGTCTTCCACCGTTCACCTCGTCCACCTGCTGCTCGTCGAGCAACTGTTTTTTCTCTTTTTTCTCTTCCATAATTATAAATGTTTTAATTCGTTTAAAATTTCTGCTACAAAGTTACGGATTATTATTGAAACTGACGAGACAATTCGGGAAAAATGTTGGTCAAAACGGGAAAAATGAAGATTTATGGTGGAAAAAGTGGTCAAAACGGGAAAAACAATCTCATTCACCGCTGTAGCGACTGGGGGCGTGACAGCGTGACAAGCGTGACAACGTTTTTTCGCGCCTATCCGATTGCAAAGCTCACAGAAGAAAAAATTGGCGGGCAAACCTTTTCGGCAGCTTGCCCGCCAACCCTTAGTGAATGGTATCAATAGAACTTGAAGTAGCGACGGGCATTGTTGTAGGAAATGTCCTCAACCATGCGCGAGAGAATCTCGTTGTCGTTTGGCAGCAAGCCCTTCTCCACGTCGTTGCCGAGAATGTTGCAGAGCAAACGGCGGAAATATTCGTGGCGTGGATAGCTCAGGAACGAGCGTGAGTCGGTGAGCATGCCTACGAAACGGCTCAAAAGTCCGAGAACCGAAAGGGCGTTCATCTGGCGGGTCATGCCGTCGAGCTGGTCGTTGAACCACCAACCTGAGCCAAACTGAATCTTTCCTGGCTCGCCGCCCTGGAAGTTGCCGAGCATAGTGGCAATCACCTCGTTGGCACATGGGTTGAGCGTATATAATATGGTACGCGTGAGCTTGCCCTTCATGTTCAGCTTGTTGAGGAAGCGGCTCATGGCGCGGGCGGTGTTGAACTCACCTATTGAGTCGAAGCCTGTGTCGGGACCGAGCTGGTTGTACATTGCGGTGTTGTTGTCGCGGATTGCTCCGTAGTGGAACTGCTGTGTCCAGTTGGCATCGGCGTCCATCTCTGCCATTACGGTGAGGAAGCAGTTCTTGTACTGGCGTACCTCGAAGTCGGAGAGTTGCTGTCCGCTGAGTGCCTTTGCGAATATTGTCTCAATCTGCGAGTCGGTGTATTCCTCGTCGTAGAACTCCTCGATGCCATGGTCTGACAGGCGGCATCCGTTCTCGTGGAAGAAGTCGTGGCGGCGCTGCAGCGCATCAACCATATCCTTGAACGTGCTGATGCTGACACCCGAAACCTCGCTCAGCTGCTCAACATACTTAGGGAACTCTGGCTTCTCGATGTTCATCGCCTTGTCGGGACGCCAAGCTGGAATCATCTTGATCTCGAAACCGCTCTCACGCGTCTGCTTGTGGAAACGCAGGTCGTCAACAGGGTCGTCGGTGGTGCAGACACACTCCACGTTGTAGTGGCGCATAAGTCCGCGAGCCGAGAACTCTGGCTGCTTCAGCTTCTCGTTGCACTCGTCGAAAATCTCGCGAGCAGTCTTTGGCGAGAGCTGCTTTGTGATGCCGAAGGCAGTCTTCAGCTCAAGGTGTGTCCAGTGGTAGAGAGGGTTGCGGAAGGTGTAAGGCACTGTCTCTGCCCACTTCTCAAACTTCTCCCAGTCAGAGGTGTCCTTGCCAGTGCAGTAGCGCTCGTCAACGCCATTGGTACGCATGGCGCGCCACTTGTAGTGGTCGCCGCCCAGCCACAGTTCGGTGATTGACTTGAACTTGTGGTCCGTTGCCACCATCTCTGGAATGAGGTGGCAGTGATAGTCGATAATCGGCATCTTTGCCGCATGGTTATGGAACAGGTCCTGCGCTACTTCTGTTTCGAGCAGGAAATTCTCGTCGTTGAATTGCTTCATTTTTGTAAGTTTATTGTTCGTAAATATTGTTTTTTTTCGTTATTTGAATATTTTGCTTGCAAAAATACAAAATAAATTCTTCTTTCTCATATATTTTAAGTATTTTTGCACACAAAAATAACGTAAACGATGACGTACACGAACAAAGTCCTTCTAATCTATACCGGCGGAACAATCGGAATGAACCGAAATCCGCGTACCGGTGCCTTGGAGCCGTTCGATTTTGAACATCTCCTGAAAAACGTGCCTGAGCTGCAACAAGTGTCAACCGAGATTGAGACCTACCAGTTCAATCCGCCGATTGACAGCAGCGACATGTCGCCAGAATTGTGGGTTGACATTGCCCATGTCATATCCAACAACTACAACAAATACGACGGTTTTGTCATTCTCCACGGCACTGACACCATGGCATACACAGCCTCGGCGCTGAGCTACATGCTCGAAAACCTCACGAAGCCTGTCATACTGACGGGAAGCCAACTGCCTATAGGCCAGCTGCGTACCGACGGCAAGGAGAACGTGATCACCAGCATCGAGATAGCGTCGGCAAAGTATCAGGACGGCAAGGCAATAGTACCTGAGGTGTGCATCTACTTCAATGGTCACCTCATGCGCGGCAACCGCACCACGAAGCAGAGTGCCGACAACTTCAACGCCTTCGAGAGCTTCAACTACGGACATCTTGCCGATGCGGGCGTGAACATCAACTACCACACGAGCCGCATACTGATGCCCGACTACTCGAAGCCAATGCAGCCACGCTTCGTGCTCGACCCAAGCGTGATAGTGTTCACCGTGTTCCCTGGCATACAGGAGGAGCTGATACGCCACGTCATCACCAGCCCCTCGCTCCGCGCCATAGTGATGCGCACCTACGGCAGCGGCAACGCCCCACAATATCCATGGCTTACCCGTGCGCTGAAAGAGGCAACGTCGCAAGGCAAGATTGTGGTCAACATAAGCCAGTGCATGGCAGGCAGCGTAGAGATGGGACGCTACGACACAGGCTACCAACTGAAGGAAGCGGGAGTGCTGAGCGGCTACGACAGCACCGTGGAGAGTGCCGTAACAAAACTCATGTATCTGCAAGGCATCTACAGCGACTGGCATCAAGTGAGGAACTATATGTCGAGGAGCATAAGAGGGGAGATTAGTATTTAATTTGGAATTTTGAGTTTTGAATTATTCTCGCTACGCTGCGATTAATCAATTCAAAATTGAGCAATTGAAAATTGCCCGTAGAGCAACAACTCAAAACTCAAAACTCAAAACTCAGAACTCAAAACTCAAAAAGTGAAAGCAAGCGAAGTATTAAAGAGAAATATTGAGATTCTGTCACGACACACGGTCAAGGAAGACAGTTTCGTGCCTGGAAGTCATGCGCCACTGCCTCAGATTGATGTAGTGAAGAAAATTGTGAGCCTCTGCAAGACAATATTCTTCACAGACTATTTCTATAAGCGACAGCCAGAGGAACAGATACGCCAATATTATATTGGTGTGAATGTGGAGGCTCTCTATGCGCTGCTGAAGGAACAGATTTCACGTAGCCTGCTGTTCAACAGCGACGAGAACGAGGCACTTACTCCAAAACGCTCGGTGGATTTGGCACTGAGTTTCATCGACCATCTGCCAGAAGTGAAGCGCCGACTCTACACCGACGTGGAGGCAATGTTCGACAACGACCCTGCTGCCAACAACTACGGCGAGGTGATATTCTGCTATCCCGTGGTGAACGCCATGACCCACTACCGAATTGCCCACGAGCTGCACAAGCTGGGAATCCCAGTCCTGCCACGCATCATCACTGAGCTTGCACACTCCAAGACAGGCATCGACATTCACCCTGGGGCAACCATCGGCGACTACTTCAGCATCGACCACGGCACTGGAGTGGTGATAGGCGAGACATCAATCATAGGCAACCATGTGACGCTCTACCAAGGCGTGACCCTCGGCGCAAAGAGCTTCAAATACGACGCCCAAGGCAACATGGTCAACTGTCCACGCCACCCGATATTGGAAGACAACGTCACGGTCTATTCCAACTCGTCGATACTCGGCCGCATCACCATTGGTCACGACTCAGTGGTGGGCGGAAACATTTGGCTCACACATAGCATACCGCCATATTCCAAGATTCTTCAGAGCAAGGCAATAGACGCGTCTTTCACCGATGGATTGGGTATATAACGTACACTTATAATACTATTTTAGCACAGATTTGACCTATTTTGCAACATTTCCAACACCCAAGATAACAAAATAGTACCATTAAAGTAACATTTTAGCATTGTTGTTTAGGAAATATTGATTAATTTTGCAGCAGAAAAAACCTAATTGCAGAATACAATAAAATCAAAATATCAATTAAAAAATTACAAACTAACAACAATGTAACTTATGGGTACACCATCTATTGAAAGATGTCTGAGCAATGCGCTCAGCACTCTCACTGTTAGTCTTGCACGAAAGACGCTCGTGGTTGTCGCACTATTGGTGCTGCAGGCAACGACATTCTTTGGTGCAGGCAACATTGTAGCCAAGGACATCACCGGAAAGGTGACCTCGGCAACGGACAATGAGCCACTCATCGGTGCCACTGTCCAAGTGGAAGGGTCGCAAGGCGGTACTATCACCGACTTCGACGGAAACTACACCATCAAGGCCAACGACGGCCAAACTCTCGTCTTCTCATATATCGGATATGTGACGAAGAAGGTTAAGGTGAAGGGCAACCAAATCAATGTCGCACTGGAAGAGGACGGCAAGGCTCTCGAAGAGGTTGTCGTAATCGGCTACGGAGTGCAGAAGAAGAAGCTCGTCACTGGAGCCACTACACAGATGAAAGGAGAGAGCATACAGAAACTAAACACCACCAGCCCGCTTCAGGCCATGCAGGGACAGACTCCTGGCGTGAACATCCAGTCAACATCTGGTCAGCCTGGCTCTGACATGAAGGTAATCATCCGTGGTCTGGGCACCGTGGGAAACTCAGGTCCACTCTACCTCATCGATGGAGTTGGAGGCGACATCTCTACCGTAAACCCAGCCGACATTGAGAGCATCGACGTGCTGAAGGACGCTGCCTCGGCAGCCATCTACGGAGCACAGGCAGCCAACGGCGTTGTGCTCGTAACCACAAAGCACGGCAAGGAAGGCAGAGTACAGGTATCGTTCGACGGCTACATGGGTTGGCAGTCGGCAGCACGAAAGATAAAGTTGCTTGACGCCAACGAGTACAAGACCATCATGGACGAGCAGGCCTTGAACAGCGGCAACAAAGTATATGACTGGAGCCAATATGACATCTACGACACCAACGGAAATCTCTACGACACGAACTGGATTGACCAGATGTTCAAGGACAACGCCATGACACAGAGCTACAACATCAGCGTCAATGGCGGCGGCAAGACATCGACATTCGCACTGTCGCTTGGCTATATGGACCAGGAAGGTATAGTAGGAGGCAGCGACGTATCGAAATACAACCGCTACAACTTCCGTCTCAACGCCGACCAGCAGATAGCATCTTGGTTTAAGATTGGCGAGCAGCTTGGCGTTGTGTATAAGAAAACACGCGGTGTGAGCGTGGGCAACCAATACAACAACACGCTGCGCGGTGCTTTTGCAGCCTCGCCTCTCACACGCGTGTATGCAAACAATGTGTTCAGTGGCTCAACCACTGAGGCTGCTGCGGCAGGCGGCGGCTACGATGGCTACTATGGTCAGCCATACTACGACACCTCGTCGGCAAACAGTTGGTGGGCTGAGCAGGGCAACCCTTATGGCTCGATGATGCTCAACAACCAGAACGAAAACCGCGGTGTGACCTTCACCGGCAACATCTACGGCGAGATAGAGCCACTGAAGAACCTGAAGATCCGCTCACAGTTGGGTCTGGTGTATTCAACTTCCGAATACCGCTCGTTCTCCCCACTCTACCACTTGAGCAACTACTCCTACAACGAGACGAAGACAAGCGCCTCGCAGAGCATGGGACATGGCTTCAGCGCAACATGGACAAACACAGCCACCTACAACTTCAACATAGGCGAGCACGAGTTTACTCCACTCATTGGTATGGAGACATCGGCTTACGAGGGCACTTCGCTCTACGCTGCCAACGGCTATCTGAAAGACGGCTACGACAACTGGGAGCACGCCTACATCTCAAACACCACGGGAACATCTACCGACGACGGACTGAGCATCTCGGGTGCGCCTAACGACAAGAGCCGCACGGTGAGCTACTTCGGCCGTCTGGGTTGGAACTGGAAAGAAACCTATATGATAAACGCCACGCTGCGTGCCGACGGTTCAAGCCGCTTTGCAAGCGGACACCGCTTCGGTTGGTTCCCATCGGTTTCGGCAGGTTGGACCATCACCAACGAGAAATTCATGGAGAACACCAAGTCGTGGCTCGACTTCCTCAAGCTGCGCGCAAGCTGGGGACAGGTTGGTAACCAGAACATCTCTAACTACCAGTATCTCGCTCCTATAACAAGCTCCAACACCCACTACAACTTCGGAACTGGCATGGGCTCAACAGCCCAGAGCAGCAACTGGGGCGCATACCCAAGCCGACTGGGCAACGAGAACGTGACTTGGGAGACATCGGAGCAGACAAACATCGGTGTCGATGCACGCTTCATCGGCGGTCGCCTGGCTGTGAACTTCGACTGGTACTGGAAATCGACCAAAGACTGGCTCGTCGTTGCCCCAATCCTCGGCACTGCAGGAACAGGTGCGCCATATATCAATGGTGGCGACGTGAAGAACTATGGTTGGGAGCTCAACCTTGCGTGGAACGACCACATTGGCGAGGACTTCCAATATAATATAGGTGTAAACGGAGCATGGAACCACAACGAGGTGGGCAACATTCCTACCGAGGACGGCATAATCCACGGCGACACCAACCAGCTCTACGACAACTCCGACGAGTTCTATCGCGCACAGAACGGACACGCCATAGGCTACTTCTGGGGCTACAAGACAGCTGGCATATTCCAAAACCAGCAGGAGATACAGGACTGGATTGCCGCTGGAAACGGCGTAAAGCAGAGTGACGTTCAGCCTGGCGACGTGAAATACATCGACGTAAACCACGACGGACTGATCAACGAGAGCGACAAGGTTGACCTCGGCAACGGTATTCCCGACTTCACCATGGGCTTCAACCTCGGCTTCTCCTACAAGAACTTCGACCTCTCAGTTACCGCCAACGGAGCTTTCGGACAGCAGATTGTGCAAAGCTACCGCAACCACGCCAACAAGAAGGCAAACTACACTTCGGCAATACTGCAGCGTTGGACAGGCGAGGGCACAAGCAACAAGTATCCACGCGTCTTGGAGTCGAACGTCAACTGGGAGTTCTCCGACCTCTACATACAGGACGGCGACTACCTGCGCATCAGCAACGTAACCCTTGGCTACGACTTTGCAGACCTCCTCAACTGGAAGGGCGTTATCTCACAGGCGCGACTCTACTTCCAGGTGCAGAATCTCTACACTTTCACCAAGTATGACGGTATGGATCCGGAAATCGGCTACGGTACATCAAGTTGGGTATCGGGCGTTGACCTCGGCTACTATCCACGTCCACGCACTTTCATCGTTGGTGTAAACCTTAAGTTCTAATCCTATAACCAAAAGAAAACGTTTGAATCATGGACATCAAGAAATTAAACATATTGACAGTAGGAGCACTCGTGGCAACAATGTCACTGACATCTTGCTCCGACAGTTTTCTCGATGTGGAAAGCATCACGGAGTCAAACACCCAGACTTTCTACAAGAACGAGAGCGACGCATGGCGAGCATTGGTTGGCTGCTATGCCGGATGGCGCGAGACAACATCGTCTGGCTCCATTCCACTACCCTTCTCCACTATGATGCAGAGCGACGAGTGCTTTGCCGGAGCGGGAATGAACGACGCAAAGAACTACAACATCGTCGATGAGTTCGACATGTCGCCAGCTCCTTCCTACACAAGCCTTTGGGAGAGCGACTGGAAAGCCTACTACACAGCCATCTACCGCTGCAACGAGCTGCTGAAGCACGAGGAGCAGATAGAATGGACAAGCGAGAAGCTCCACTCCACATACATGGGTGAGACACACGCACTGCGCGCACTCTGCTACTTCGACCTCGTGAGAATGTTCGAGAACGTGCCATTGCTCACCGAGCCTACCGATGCCAACGTGCCACAGGCAGACCCTGACAGTGTTTATGCCCTCGTGTTCAACGACTTGAAGTTTGCCATAAACAACATTCCTGCCGACGCCTATCCAAAGGCAAATGCCTCGGCAAACGACGGACACGTCACAAAATATGGTGCGGAAGGAATCCTCGCACGTGCGTACCTTTATTATACTGGCCGTTTCGGAAAGGAGCCACAGTGGTGCAGCAAGGCTGAAGCCCTCGCCGCTTGTGAGGACATCATAGCGTCGGGCGAGTTTGGTCTCATCGAGAACTTCAAGAACCTCTGGCCTGCAGCATCGTCGGGCAGATTGGAGAAAGAAGCCAACAGCAGCTATGAGGACTGGCTTGCAGGCTCTACCTACGCCGGGACAGGCAACAAGGAGTTCGTGCTCGTGATGAAATGCAACGACACACAGGACTACAACGGCAACAACGATGGAAACCGCTGGCTCGTCAACCTCGGCATACGCGGCATCTCTGGCATCGACTGCTCTCCTTACGGCTATGGTTGGGGAATCGGTACCGTAAACCCAAAGCTCTATCAGGCTTACGGCAATGGCGACCAACGCCGCGACGCATCCATCATCAGCATCTCGGCTGAAGGCATCGACCAGAAGAAAGACTACGTCACGGCACTCAGCGACCAGCGCCAATACACTGGCTACTTCGTGAAGAAATACACTCCTATGGCAACCACCGACTGCACTCCTCTGCCTCTTGCCTGGGGCGCACCTGGCGATGCCATGACCGCACAGTGGCAGGACGTTATCATCCTGCGCTATGCCGACATATTGCTCATGGCTGCCGAGCTTGGAAGTCCAAAGGCACAGGACTATTTCGACCAAGTTCGCAAACGAGCCTATCGTCAAGACGACGGAACTCTCAACGGCAACTACACACAACTCAGCCCAACAAAGGACAACATCATGAAGGAGCGCCGACTGGAGTTTGCCTTCGAGGGCATACGCTACTACGACCTCCTGCGTCAGGGCATCGATGTGGCAGCCAATACCATAGCCACACAACAGAGCGTGCTCAGCGGCGGACTCGGCGATGTAGTGAGCATCAAGGCTGAGAACATTAGGGCAAAGAACGGTCTCTGCCAAATCCCCAACAACCAGATTACACTCTCCAACAATGTGTTGAAGCAGAATCCAGGTTGGTGATCTGTGGAAGTTGAGGAGTTAAAGGAGTTAAAGAAGTTAAGGGAGTTAAAGACGAATATCTATCCCTTAGAGTTTCAGCTTATTTGACTTCTGCGCTTGACATACTATTGTCTTTAACTCCTTTCAACTCCTTGGACTCCTTGAACTCCAAGAAGTAAATTAATAAATAATAATTTAAAGTTCATTGAATATGAAACTAAGATATTTTTATATATTTGTGGCAATGGTTGCCATGACATTGGGCTTCGCTGCTTGTTCGCCCACCGACTACGAACTCGGTGCAAGCGGCATTTCGCCCGAAGATTTGGCTGAGGGGTCGGCTTACACCATAACCCACGACAGCCAAAATCCAAACATAGTCTATCTTGAGAGCAAGATGGGCTCGTCATACACAGCCCTTTGGGAAACTCCACAGGGAAGGTTCCAGTCCGAAAAGGTAACTCTGAAAATGCCTTTCGCAGGAGAATACTCCGTGCAGTTTGGCATTGAGACACGCTCAGGCGTGGTTTATGGCAACGAGGCAAAGTTCTCCATCGACAACATCTGCACCGACTTCATCACCAGCGAGGTGTGGACACTGCTTGCAGGTGGCGTAGGCGAGGAGAAAACGTGGATTTACGACAACGGACAGTATGGCTACGGCTCGGGCGAGATTTCCTACGGCGACCCTGCTGCCAACACCAACCTCGGCATCAACAACTTCACCTCCAACTGGGACCCAGGCGCTGGACACTGTGGCGAGGACACGATGTGGGACAGCTACATGACGTTCAACCTCAAGGGAGCTGCCGGCTACACATTCTACAACTCCACCAAGGGCGAGACACAGACAGGCGTGTTCGGACTTAACGAGGACACCTATGTGCTTAGCCTCACCGATGCTGACCTCATGCACCCGACCGCATGGGACGGACGATTGGCAAGCTGGAGAATGAACCTTCAGATTATCGAACTCGACGAGAACCACCTGCGCATCGGCTACGTCCGCATTCCCGGCAGCTGGGGCGGCGAGTGGGTTGAGGTGTTCAACTATGTCTCAAAGGAATATGCCGACAACTATGTTCCACCAGTTGACGACAATCCTGCACCAACACTGGCAGAGACATGGCAGAGCGACATCTCGGTGCTCAACAAGGACTACAACAGCTATCGCGACATAGTATGGAAACTCTACGACGGCGACGACGCTGCCGCATACTACGACCTCTACGGCAACCTCGTTGACGGCATTCAGGCTGCCACCGACAACGGACTCGACTATAAGCTCGAGATCAACTCTGGTGCCATGACCTACGTCGCTACGACAGCCGACGGCGACAGCCGCGAAGGCACCTACTCGCTCTCCGACGATGGCTTCATCCGCTTCAGCAACGGACTTCCTTCCGAGAGCGCAGGCAAGGGCGGCGCTGTGCTCAAGGCAAATGCCGACAACAGCCTCCGCGTGCTCAGCTACACAATGGACGGCGACGAGCTGACCGACCTCTGGCTTGGCTACGACATCAACGACGTTCACGGCAACCGCTACCGCTACCAGGCATTCCACTTCGTGCCTACAGTAAAGGGAGCAAGCAACGTTGAGGAATGGAAGGCTGGCATGCACTACTTCAACACAGGCTGGACATTCTTCGACAGCAACACCGTGAAAGTGACTGGCGACGGAACCTACACATTCAAGATTACGGGTGCCGACTCTGAGCCTTACGGAATTTATCTCGACGTGGTGAAGATTCTCTCCAAATATCCTAACTTCAACATGACCATTACCGACATGCGCGTTGACGGCAAGTCGATAGCCTTCGACGACTCTCAGATTGAGCGTTGCACAGGCGACGAGGTGGACGCAGCAGGCAATCCAATCACTGCCCGCCGCTACATCCTCAATCCATGGAATCCCGACAACTACTTCATGGTCAACGGCAACGGCGTGCTCGCCTTCAGCAGCACGCTTGAGGTGGATGTCAAGATAGAATACGAAACTGGCTCACCTTACGTTGGAGAGTAAAGAAACAATAAAAAGCATACAATTATGACAAAGAAAATATTTTCAACGATATTGACGCTGATGGCACTCGTGCTTGTCGGCTGTAGCGACACAGAGGACTACAAGACCGCTACGGGCAATATACTGTCGAAAGTGGAAACCGGAAGCGCACAGGTGGGAGCTACCAACGCCACCATCACTGGCACCGTGCTCGACCTGAGCGAGGCATCGGCTTCGTCATATACGGTCGGCGTCAGCTACTCCACATCCGACGATGCCACCAAGGGAACAAAGATTGCCGGAACACTGGCTGAGGACGGCACCGTGACAACCACACTGACAGGTCTGAAGACCGATGTCACATATTATTATTGCACCTACGTTACGCTGCAAGGCAAGGTCACACAGTTTGGCGAGGTGAAGCAGTTCCTCACCACCGACGCTGAGATTGCCACTGCCGACGCTGCCTACACCGAAGTGACGGCAACACTTGGCGGTACGGTAAACATCGCATCAGCAGAGGCTGACGAGGTGGTTCGCGGTATTCGCGTAAGCCTGGACGAGGGCAAGGTTCGCGAGGGTCGTCTCTACGAGGCTGCCGCCGACGGAAGCAACAGTTTCTCGCTGCCTCTGAAAGGCATCATCCCTGGCCGCACTTACTTCTATGTTGCCTACGCATCGGTAAACGGCGAGGAGAAGTTTGGTCAGGTGAAGAGCTTCACCACTCCGGCTCATGAGGTGGAGTTCGTTGACCTCGGTCTCACCGTGGAGTGGGCAACTGTCAACGTAGGTGCTGCCAAGCCTGAGGAGGCAGGTGGACTGTATGGATATGGTGACAATACTTTATTTAATATTTCCACATCAGCAGCCGATTATATCCATGCTGACATCCAGTCAACGGAGAATGATATTGCCACAATGTATATCCCTGGAGCATTCACTCCAAACAAGGGACTCATTGAGGAACTCGTGAACAACACCACCCAGAGCGTTGAGGAACTCAATGGCGTTAAGGGTGTGCGCTTCACTGCCGACAATGGCAATAGCATCTTCCTGCCTTTCACCGGCACCCGCAACGGTTCTGAGATATCTGCAGCTGAAAGCATGGGAGCATATTGGTCAGCATCAATGGATGATGTGGATGCCGACCATGCCAGCGCCCTCTCTATCTGTGAGGATGGAGCCAAGGTTGCGAGTGCCAATCTCTACGAGGGACTTGCCATCCGTGCCGTGCGTATGCCGAGCTATCCTCTCGAAATTGAGAAGCTTTGCAAGACATGGGCTCTCGACCTCGATGCCGATGGCAAGAGTGTCGTTTGGGGTGGTCCTCTATCATTCTATGGAACAGCTGACTCATGGAACACCATTACCAATGGTTATGCCGTTAGTGGTGACTCATGGAGCTGGGAACCTGTTTGGGCTGAAAACGACTGGATTTGCGGGGTAAAGAACCGCGGTACGATGACCTTCAATGCCGACGGAACAGTGGTAGTGAACGACCTCGGCAACGGTGTGCAGTACAACGGCACATTCACCGTGGATCTCGACAAGAAGACCATCACGCTCTCGGGAGCTGAAATTCTGCATCTCGAAAACTTACATGCCCTTGTAAGCAACTGGAGTACAGAGCTTAAGGTGCTTTCGCTTAGCGACAAGGGATTGCAGATTGCAGCACTCCGCGACCAGTCAAACGAGGGTCCTTGCCTGCTGTCGTTCAACTATGTCGATGCCGCACTCGTGGGCGGCGGTGGCTCAGAACTCAGCGTCAACAACGCCAACCTCATATATGGCGACCTTGAGAACAACGGCAACCTGCGCCTCGAACTCTACAACGAGTATGGAGCAGGAACGAAAGACAACCCCGTGGTTGACCCAAGCGCGATAAACTTCTCGAAGAACCTTGCCGTAACCTTTAAGCTCGAAGGTGTTACGCTTAAGGATGGTGCAGCAGGAAGCTACGATGCCGTAATGTCCTATGCCGACGCAAGCTGGGATCCAAGCTATTGGGGCGGTACGCCTAAGTTCGACGCTATCGTCAATGGCGACGGAACCTACACTTGCTTCTTCGAGACCTCTGCCGACTGCGAAGGCGTAGTGGTTTGGGTAATCGACATCAAGGGATTGGCTGCCGACATTGCCGACCTCGGCAACGTAAAGGCAGAGATAGTAAGCGTTGTGGCTGACCAAGACCCAGCTAACCTCTACAAGACAGTGGCTGTTGACAACTCTAAGATTCTGTTCAACAACAAGGACGGGAACGGCACCGACGGCCGCATAGAGATCTACAACGAGTATGGCGACACGAAGGCAAACCCTGGAGTGAACATAGCCGACGTGAACTTTGCCGGACGCATGAGCATAACCTTCACCATTGAGGGCATCGACGGCAACCTCGTCGATGGAGCCACTGCCGACTACAAGGCAGAACTGTCTTTTGCCGATAGCGACTGGGGTCCTTCCTATTGGGGAGGCGCTGCAGTGGGTGCCGCACAGGTGAAGGGCGACGGAACCTACACCGTTTATGCCGACATGGGCAACGACCTCTGCGAGGGTGCTGTGGTTTGGGGCATTGAGCTTTACGGTCTTTGGAAAGACCTCATCGACACATCCAAGGTGAAGGTTACAATCAATGAGATTGCAACGGAAACGGCGAAATAAAACTGAGGAATGGGAAATAAACAATCATCGTTCCGCACACTGAGGTCAATGCTCGCATTGGCTGTCGTCGCCCTGCTTGCCGCCTGCAACGGACAGCAGAAGGCACCAGCCGACAACAAGCCGGAAGAAGCAATGGTTGCTGACAGCACTACTGTCAGCACCAGCTTCGCCGACCTCGTGAGGGCTGAGGCAAGGGCAGCACTCGACTCCACCTTCGCCGCCACGGAGGAATATGCCGCAACACGCCGGCAATACGAGGCCGTGGAGGAGAAAATGCTTGATAGCATGGACGAGACGGAATGGGCTATCTACCAACTGGAGACAGCCAAGCGTGCATTGGACATCAACGGCAGACATTTCGCCTCGCACACCGACGAGATGCGCGACCCACTGAACCAAAAGCTAATGGCAACCTACAGCCGAAAACTGCGCGAGGCTCAAATGAGAATCGTCACCCTGAAACTCACTGACACACAAAGGGCAAGGGTTGACTCCATCAACGGAAAATAAAAAACAAAAAAAACAATGATAAAAAAAGTGTTTCATTCATTACTCGCCTTAATGGCAATAATGTCGAGCATAGCCTGCTCTGACACAGAGACTATAGCAGACGGAGGAGTGAAAGTTCCCGACGGACTGAACATATCCGAAACTCTGCTCAACAACGGACTCACAGTGTCGAAAACCGGTGGTGAGACCACCATTTCGGTACAGTCGAAACAGGCAGTACAGGCCTCAAGCGACCAGTCGTGGTGTACCGTCACGGTTGGCTCAACATCGCAGATGATGCAGGTAACTCCTGTAAAAGTAAGTGTTGCGGCAAACTCCGAGACCGACGACCGCACGGCAAACATCAGCATCACCTCTGGCTCAGAGTCAAAGACCGTAAAGGTGACACAGAAGGCTTTCGAGGGTCTTGTGCTGAAAACCACAAGCATTGACCTCCCAGCCGAAGGCGGACCTTTCACTGTGGAGCTAAAAGCCAACGGCGCATACTCTGTGGAGACTGGCGACGCATGGATAACGCAGACAAAGGTGAAGTCGATGACCGACTACACCGAGCAGTTCACAGCCACAGCCAATCCCGCAGCTGAGCGCACTGGCAGCATCACCTTCACACGCGAGAGCATCGTGGAAAAGCTGACCGTGAGGCAGGCAGCCAAGAAGATTGCAGAAATATCGCGCAACGCCATGGACATTGCCCCAGAGATGTTCCCAGGATGGAATCTTGGCAACACGATGGAGGCCACTGGCGAAGGACTTGGCTGCGAGACCTCTTGGCAGCCAACAAAAACCACGAAGGAGATTATCGACTACGTGAAGCAGCAAGGCTTCAAGTCGGTGCGCATTCCTTGCTCATGGTACATCCACGCTACCGACGGCAAGATTGACGAGGCTTGGATTGCACGCGTGAAGGAGATAATCGACTTCTGCATAGCCGACGGCCTCTACGTGCTGCTCAACGACCACTGGGACAGCGGATGGATAGAGGTTGACGGCTTCACTGCAAACAGGAGCAAATATGAAGCCGTGAGCGAGGAGACAATAGCCAGCAAGACAGAGACACTGAAGAACCTCTGGACACAGATTGCCAACTATTTCAAGGACTACGACGAGCACCTGCTCTTTGCAGGTCTCAACGAGCCTTTCCAAGAGTACAACCTCTTCAACAGCCGCCACAAGGAGCTGACACCCATCCTATTGCGCTACAATCAGGCGTTCGTCGATGCAGTGCGTGCCACTGGCGGCAACAACGCCAAGCGCACACTCGTAGTACAGGGACCTGCAACAAACATCTCATCAGCCTGTGAGTCATATTTCTCAATGCCGACGGACAAAGCCGACAAGGCTCTCATGGTCGAGGTACACTACTACGACCCATGGGACTTCTGCGGAAAAGAGGACAATGCCACTTGGTTCTGGGGTTCGGCAAACCATGTCAGCGGCAGCAGCCACAATGCCACATGGGGCGAGGAGGCTTACACCAAGAGCCAGTGTGAGAAGATGCGCAAGAAGTTCTACGACAACGGCGTGCCAGTGATCATTGGCGAGTGCGGTGCCAACTGGCGCAAGCTCTCCGAGAATCAGGCAGAGCACGATGCCTCTGTCAAGGCATGGTTCAAGTGTCTCTATGAGAATGCGGGCAACAACGGCATGATTCCAATGGTTTGGGACATCAACAGCACAAACCAGAACGGCGAGAAGGGCATACTGACCATCATCAACCGCACCTCTCTCTCCATCTTCTGCCAACCTGCATTGGACGGAATAAAGGAAGGTGTTGCTGCCTCACAATGGAAGTAAACGGGAAAGCACCTCACGAAGAGACTTCATTTCAGACAAGACACATCTGCAATAAGTCTCTGATGGAATTATAACCATAAGTTATTCTTTCATCATCACTAAAGTCCCGAATGGAAGTTAGTTTCCGTTCGGGACTTCATTTTGCATTATTCCATTGGTTTAATTATTCTTTAGATAAACTCAATCTCGTCTTTTTCCAATTCATATTTCTCGTATAGCTGCTCGTCAATCTCCCCGATGCTTCTGCTCCAGCAGATGTCGCTATTTGATGGAAAATGCTTTAATGGAAAAGAAAAATGGAGAAAAACTTGTTTCGTATTTGGAAAAAGTGTATCTTTGC
>CAMAGM010000057.1 GCA_945833995.1 uncultured Prevotella sp. | reverse complement strand
CAATCCAAATATTTGCACAAAAAACTTCCAATATTTAACAACCATTCACATTTAAGGAGTGTAAAACCTACCATTATTCCCACTACACCTTATTATATTATATAGTCTATCCATAATTAATCACTCGCAGATTTAGTGCGCACATCATGGTCTGTCATTGCGGCAACGCAAGAGTCTGACCATACATTTTCAGCAGTCTCAATCATATCTATTATGGTATAGATTGGCAAAATGATGCCCATTATCCCCACTGGAGCACCAATACCCGTCATCAGAGAGAGGGTGAGGAAGAAGCACCCCATTGGAACTCCTGCATTGCCTATGGCAGATACGACAGAAAGCACAAGCCATAAAAGCATAGTAGGCAGTGTGAGTTCAACCCCGCCATTCTGCATTACGAAAAGTGACGTGACAAGAATGAACGCCGCACATCCATTCATATTGATAGTTGTACATATTGGCAATACGAATCTTGCGACCTTTGAGCTAACCCCCAAGCGCCTTTCCGCTGTCTCCATTGTTACAGGCAGTGTGGCAGCAGAGCTTTTTGTGAACAAGGCCATCAACACGGCAGGCATCATCTTTCCCAAAGTGCGAAAAGGATTGATGCCACGCAATAGGAGGAAAAGTGGTAGGACTATGAAGAACTGGATACAGTTTACGCCTATTATTACAAACACATACTTGCCAAGAGAGTCTGCTGCTACACCAGCTGACACTTGCGCCGCCAATTGTTCAGCAAAAGCAAGGATGCCAAGAGGCAATGTCCAAATCAGCCAATGAATAAGTTTGAATAGCAATTCCTGCAATCCATTCAACGCTTTTATAACAATATCAACACCTTCCGTACGTTTCATCTTTGCCAATGCCATTCCCACAGCAAATGCAATGAGTATGAGCGACAAGACATTGCCCTCAAGGAAAGGACGCACGATATTGTTTGGTACAACCGAAAGGAAATGTTCTTTATAAGAAAGTTGCGAATACTCCGAAATCTCATATAATGCGGATGTGCCCGACACTCCTTGTGGAAGATTCCCTGGTGCCACAATAATGAAAAGCAACAATCCCACCACAGCGGCAGATATTGTTGTAAGGACAGTATATTTCAGTGCCGTACCGAAGATGCGGCCCGAATCCTTTTGCGTTCCAAGAGAGGAAAGAGTGGTGATTACCGCCAACACTATTGTTGGTACGGCAAGGAGTTGGAAAAGTCGGGTATAGACACTGGCGATGAAATTCATCGTCCCATCAATCCATCCAATGGAAAACAAACCCAATACCACTCCCACAGCCAAAGCCCCAAGCCACAGGACCATCTGGCGCTGCTGCCCTTTAGTCGAATCCGTTTTTGTCGTCATGATTTATATCCGCTAATATGTTTTTATATGTAACGTGTCACACAGCCATAGGTCAAAGCCGCCAACACGGCTGCAAAGATACATCTTTTTTCATAAACAAATAGCTTTTAAATAAAATTATTATTGGCAAAGGAAAGACTTTAGGGCACCAGTTTCCTATCATAATGCGAGGTAAAATCACGATATTTATAACTTTTTGCATAAAAAATCAGGATTTATGCTTGCATTTTAAAAAATATGACTATCTTTGCACCCGCAAATTGTAAAAGAGACAATAAAACAACAAAATTATGGGTAATATAATTAAACCTATTGATTACTGTGCAGCGCTCGACATGAAACAAACCGAGCATGGCATCAAGCAGATAAAGGAGTTCTTCCAGCAGAACCTATCTACAGAACTTCGACTTCGCCGAGTAACGGCACCTTTGTTCGTGCTTAAAGGTCTCGGTATAAACGATGACCTCAACGGTGTTGAACGAGCCGTGACATTTCCCATAAAGGACTTGGGTGATGCCAAGGCTGAAGTGGTACACTCACTTGCAAAATGGAAACGTCTTTCACTCGCTGAATACAACATAGAGCCAGGATATGGAATTTACACCGACATGAACGCAATCCGTGCCGACGAGGAACTCGACAATCTACACTCACTTTATGTGGACCAATGGGACTGGGAAGCAGTGATAAAGCCAGAACAGCGCACTCTTGCCTACCTGAAGAACGTGGTGGAAAGGATCTATGCTGCCATACTGCGAACAGAATTCCTCACTTGCGAGACATATCCACAGCTGAAGCCATTCCTTCCAGAGAAGATAACATTCATCCATAGTGAGGACTTGCTTCAAATGTATCCAGACAAGACTCCGAAAGAGCGCGAGGATGAGATTTGTCGCAAATACGGTGCCGTATTTATAATAGGTATAGGCGGGAAACTGAGCAACGGACAAAAGCATGACGGTCGTGCTCCTGACTATGATGACTGGTCAACAGTGGCAGAGAACGGTAAAGCAGGTCTCAATGGTGATATCCTTATTTGGTATCCTGTATTGGGACGCTCTTTTGAGTTGTCGTCAATGGGAATCCGCGTAAACAAGGAGTCACTCGTCCGCCAACTGAAGCTTGAAGGCAAGGAAGAACGCCTTGAACTCTATTTCCACAAGAAACTGATGAGCGACAAGCTGCCCCTCAGCATAGGTGGCGGTATTGGACAAAGCCGTCTGTGTATGGTCATGCTCCACAAGGGACACATCGGAGAAATCCAGGCAAGCATTTGGCCAGACGATATGCGCAATGAATGTAAAGAACTCGGCATGAACTTGATTTAAGCCCAAGTTCTAAGCCAACTCAAGATCCATAAGCTCCCGCAGTTTCTCTACTGCGGGATTTTCTTTACCCATTTCCTCAAACTGCTCGCGCCGCGACATAAACTTTATTGGCTCTCCCTTCTCGGCAAGCATGAGGTCCAAGGTTATCGACTGATTGCCAAGATACAGCTTTAGCGTATTCAAGATGCTCTTCTGTATTTGTTGCATCTGCTCAAGAATCACCTGATTGTCAACCACCACCTCAACCTTTGGCATCCCCTTTATCTCTGGGTTCATGTTCTTCATTCTTGTGGCTATGGCACTCAGTTTCTGAGGCATACGATTGCACATAGACATCCATTGCAACTCCAGTTCCTCCTGGGTGAATTCCTGATCAACGGTTGGTTTCCTTGAGTTCGGGTCAGAGGGTGCCAACATTCCTGGCACAATCTGTATCTTACTTTTCTTTGACATTTCGCGTACCTTGTTCCACGAAAAGCCAACATTGGTTCCCGACTTTAGCACAGGACGACGCACAGGGTCATAGGCAGTGTGTTCCTCCCGCCCTGTCTCAGCCGCCTTTGCCTCTACTGTCCTTGTCTCGGTCACCTTCTCCTCCTTCATCTCTCTATTTTTGTCAGCCACAGCTACGGCTGCGACCACCTGCCCTGCCGCCTTTTCCTGCCGTTGCTGTCTGACAATGTTCTGGAACAGGCATTTCAGTCTTCTGGGCCTACGCCCACTGCCAACGCCTTCATCAGGTTGCGTCAACTGCGCTATCTCTATCAGTGTGAGTTCCACAAGCAGACGCTTGTTGCTGCTCTGACGGTAATTAACGTCGCAGTCGTTCATCAGACGCAGTGCCTGATACAGGAAACGAGTGTCTGCTTTCTGCGCCTGTACCTTGAATTTCTCGCGTTGCTGCTCGCTCGTCTCAAGCAAAGGCAGTGTCTGCGGGTCTTTGGCCATGAGCACATTTCTCACATGTCGTGCAAGTCCATTGATGAGTTGTCCGCCATCAAATCCCTTGTTTATCACGCTATTGAGAAGCACCATAATCTCCGAAACCTTATTCTCTATGCTGAGGTCAACTATCTTGAAATAGTTCTCTGAGTCAAGTACGTTCAGGTCCTCTATTACTTTCTGATATGTGATGTTTCCTTGACAGAAGCTGGCAGCCTGGTCGAATATCGACAATGCGTCGCGCATTCCACCGTCGGCCTTCTCGGCAATAACCTCCAAAGCCTCCTCCTCAGCTGCAATGCCCTCCTTCTCAGCCACCATTCTCAGATGGCTGATAGTGTTTGCCACTGTCATTCTCTCAAAGTCATAGATTTGGCATCGTGAGAGAATGGTGGGCAGAATCTTGTGCTTCTCTGTCGTGGCAAGAATGAATATGACGTGTGCCGGCGGCTCCTCAAGCGTTTTCAGGAAAGCGTTGAAGGCTGCTGTGGAGAGCATGTGAACCTCATCAATGATGAAGACCTTGTAGCGTCCCACCTGCGGCGGAATCCTCGTCTGCTCCATCAGCGTCTTGATGTGTTCCACAGAGTTGTTGCTTGCGGCGTCAAGCTCAAAGATGTTGAACGACCGTTGCTCGTTGAAAGCCTTGCAACTCTCGCACTCGTTACACGCCTCGCCCTCGGCAGTTGGCGACATGCAGTTTATTGCCTTGGCAAAAATGCGCGCACAAGTGGTCTTTCCCACTCCGCGCGGACCGCAGAACAAGTATGCGTGTGCGAGTTTTCCACTCTTCACGGCGTTCTTCAGCGTCGTCGTTAGGGCAGCTTGTCCCACCACCGAGTCGAACGACACTGGCCTGTATTTTCTTGCCGATACTATATATTCGTTCATAAACAATAGGAAATAATTCGTTTCTCCATGGGCAAACAAGCCCATTTGCCGACAAAGTTACACATATTTTTTCACATAAGCAAATCTAAGCAAGAAAAAATCATAATTTTTAGGTATTGCACACTCGCCTAAATGTGAGTAATTTTGCAACCGAAAATAATTTCAACGAGGTATTAAATAGTTTTTTAAAGACAAAAAGATGAAAAGGATCACTATTCTGGCACTATTCGCAATGTGCATAGGCAGTGCCACGGCTTTAAATGTGACAAGCAGCAACGAGGCAGAGAAAAACGTACAGAAACGTAGGAACGACGCAAACATAGTAGGCCACGTCATCGACCGAAAGACGGGAGAACACCTACCCTACGTCACAATAGTAATAAAAGGAACGACCATAGCGACACTCACCGACGCTACGGGACACTATTTTTTCAAGGATCTTCCGGAGGGACGACACAGTCTTGAGGTTAAGTTCGTAGGCTACAGGACTGCCACGCGCGAAATCTTGGTGAAGGAAGGCAAGACAGAAGAGGTAAACTTCGAGCTTGAGTTTGACAACATCTCGCTTGACGAGGTGGTGGTCTCAGCCAACCGTAGCGAGACAAAACGCCGCCTCGCGCCCAATCTCGTGAACGTTATCGGAGCGAAGACATTCGAGCTAACACAGTCGGTTTGCCTTGCCGAGGGTCTCAATTTCCAACCTGGAGTTAGGACTGAGGACGACTGTCAGAACTGCGGTTTCGCCCAAGTGCGTATCAATGGTCTTGACGGACATTATTCACAGATTCTTATCGACTCACGCCCCATCTTCTCCGCGCTTAACGGAGTATATGGTCTTGAGCAAATCCCAACGAACATGATAGAGCGTGTTGAGGTGGTGCGTGGCGGTGGCTCTGCCCTCTACGGCGCATCTGCCATTGGCGGCACCATAAACGTAATAACGCGCGAGCCTCTGAGAAACTCCGCAGAGATAAGCCATACACTGATGAACATCACTGGAAGCTCGTCGTTCGACAACAATACAACGGCTAATGCATCGGTTGTCACCGACGACAACAAGGCAGGACTGTTCGTCTATGGACAGAAGCGTTACCGCCAATCATACGACCACGATGGTGACGGCTACACCGAGTTGCCAGTGATGCGCAACCAAACCATTGGCCTAAGTTCGTTCCTGCGACTTAATCCTTATTCGAAAATATCGCTGCAATATCACGGCATCAATGAATACCGCCGAGGTGGAAACCTTCTCGACCAGGCTCCACATGCGGCAAATGTGTGTGAGCAAACGGAACACGACATCCACGGCGGCGCGCTCAATTACGACTTCTTTAGTCCTGACGAGCGTCATCGTCTGACCGCCTATCTCTCATTCCAGTCAACCCAGCGCAAGAGCTACTACGGCGGCATGGGCTCGGGCACGGATGAGGAGCGCGAGATGGCGGAGAAAGCCTACGGAAACACAAAAGACCTGACCTACGTTCTCGGAGCACAATATGTATATAAGTTCAACAAACTGCTTTTCATGCCCTCAGACCTTACCCTTGGTGCGGAATACAACCACGACGGACTTGAGGACGTGATTCTCGGCTACGACCGACACTTCAACCAAAATACACACATCAGCAGTGCATACCTTCAGAACGAGTGGAAAAACAAGCATTGGAGTTTCCTCTTGGGCGGTCGTCTCGACAAGCACAACCTAATCGACCACATCATCTTCAGCCCAAGGGTAAACCTAAGATACAACCCCATTGAGGACATCAATCTACGAGCCACATATTCTGGAGGCTTCCGTGCCCCACAGGCTTTCGACGAGGACCTTCACGTCGGAGTAGTAGGTGGCGAACGTCTTGTCACCATCCTCGCCGACGACCTGAAAGAGGAACGCTCCCATAGTTTCAGCCTCTCGGCAGACCTATATCGCCGCTTTGGCAACGTTCAGACAAACCTACTCGTCGAAGGCTTCTACACTATACTTGACAACGTTTTTGCCATACGCCACCTTGACGACAAGGACGCACAAGGCAACATCGTGCAAGAACGCTACAACGCCTACGGCGCAAAGGTGCTCGGCCTGAACATAGAGGGAAAGGCAGCTTTCACAAAGTGGTTCCAACTGCAGGCTGGCATAACGCTCCAACGTAGCCGTTATGACGAGGCAATAGTGTGGAACGAGGAAGTGCCAGAACAGAAATACAGGAAGATGATGCGTAGCCCCAACACCTACGGCTATTTCACAGCCACGCTGACACCGCTGAAGCGTCTGTCGCTCTCGCTCACGGGCAACTATACAGGCAGCATGCTCATAGGTCACAACGCTGGCTCTGGAGTTGAAATCCCTGAGGCAGTCACGACACCGACCTTCATGGTCGTAAACGCAAAGCTTGCCTATGAGTTGCCTCTTGCCGCATCGCTGAACATGCAGCTTAGCTGCGGTGTGCAGAACATCTTCAACGCCTACCAAAAAGACTTCGACAAAGGGTGGAACCGCGATTCTGACTACATCTATGGTCCATCACAGCCCAGAAGCCTTTATGTGGGGGTTAAGTTCAGTTATTGAGGTTCAGTTGACGAGTTGACAAGTTATATGTTTGTAAACCCATTGGCGAATTGGTCATTTCTTACACATAACTCGTCAACTTGTTCACTTGTCAACTCGTCAACTCAAAATAATCAAACCACTCCTATTATCTCCTGCACAGTCTTGCAGCCATGGGAGTCGAGCCAATCGCTGATGCCATCGCGTACCTTAATAGTCACGGCAGGATCAATGAAGTTGGCAGTGCCTATCTCAATGGCCGTTGCTCCAGCCATTAGGAACTCTATGGCATCTTCTGCAGTCATTATGCCACCAAGACCAACAACAGGTATTTTCACAGCTTTTGCCACTTGCCAAACCATGCGCAGGGCAACAGGTTTCACGGCAGGTCCACTAAGCCCGCCCGTTCCTATACTGAGCCGCGAGCAACGTTTCTCAATGTCGATTGACATTCCCATCAACGTGTTTATAAGCGATACGGAGTCGGCTCCTTCTGCCTCCACAGCCTTTGCTATCTCGGCAATGTTGGTCACGTTGGGCGACAACTTCACTATGAGTGTCTTCGAGTATCTTTGCCTTACAGCCCTCACCACACTTGCCGCACCAGCACATGTAACACCGAAAGCCATACCACCGTCCTTTACGTTCGGACACGATATATTAAGCTCTATGGCTGGAATGCGCTCAAGTGCGTCAACCCTTGCCGCACACTCCGCATAGTCCTCTGGCGACGAACCACTCACATTCACTATCATGTTCGTGTCGATGTCCTTAATCTGCGGATATATGTGCTGAGCGAAATAATCCACGCCCTTGTTCTGCAGCCCAACGCAGTTCAACATTCCCTGCGCTGTCTCCACCATCCTCGGATAGTCGTTTCCCTGACGCGGATTCAGCGTCGTACCTTTTACGATTATGCCTCCTATCTCCTCCAGCGGAACGAAGTCGGCAAATTCCAATCCATATCCGAAAGTTCCCGATGCCGTCATAACGGGATTCTTCAGATTGAGATCTTTTATTTTTACATTTATAGCTGCCATAATAATTTCTTAATATTTAACACTGGACCTTCCTTGCACACACATAGGTTGCCTTCCGTTGTCTTCTCCACACAACACAGGCAAGCTCCCAGTCCGCAAGCCATCATATTCTCCAACGAAGCCTCACACTCCACTCCTGCCTTGTGGGCGTAGCGTGCCACAGCCACCATCATCGGTTTTGGACCGCATGTGGCAATCATGTCGAACTTCTCGCCCAGCACGGAGTGGTTGGTCACAAAGCCCTTCTCGCCCTCGCTTCCGTCCTCCGTGGTAACGCACACGCGCCCGTACTTTTTGAATAAGTCAATCTCAAGCAAGTCCTTAGCACTTCTCGCGCCCAGCAGGAATGTCGGCTCAATGCCCTTGCGCCTCATTTCAGCACCCATGTAGAGCAACGGTGCCACTCCTACGCCACCGCCCACGAGCAGCACGCGCTCCGTCGGATTTTGGGGCATTGTGAAGCCATTGCCCAAAGGCAGCACGCAGTTCAGCGTGTCGCCAGGGTTCAGTGCCGTAATGTGCCTTGTGCCTTCGCCTATTGCAGCCATGAGCAGCCACAGTTCATTGGCATCCCGATCCACAAAGTTGATTGATATAGGCCTTCTAAGGAAGGTCAATGTAGAGTTGTCAACACGCACCTCAACGAATTGTCCCGGCAACATCTCCGGCAAGGGCAGCTCGTGGGTGAGCTTGAGGAGCGAATAGCGTCCGCCCACACTCTCAACTGATTTGACCCTAAGGTCAAGAATGTATTTCTTCATTGTCATTAAACGATTGTTTCTGATTCTGCCACAAAGGTAGATATTTTTTTTGAGATAAAGACAAATATGGGAGAAAAAAAACGAAAGCCTAATGTTTAGCAGGCACGAAAGTCTCAAAAGTCTGGTCATCATAATAGACCCTAATCTCCACTACATGACGTTTAGGCATGTTAAGAGTTTTTACCTCATCTTGCCGCGATTCCAATCGTGTATGTTTAACACTATTGATATTGTTGGCCGCTTGATCTGCCTGTTTCTCTATTTTTGGAGTGGGAGCGGAATCACCAAAGTCAAATTCCAGTACGGGCTCGTTATTCTCTGGGGTAGGCGGCTGCGCTGACGAAGGCTGCTCGCCGCTGTGCGCATACATGCTTCCCTGACCAAACATCAGCCACTCGATGCTTATGTCGGGAATTTTTTTCTTTATTGCCTCCACTATGGTTAGGGTAGGTCTGGTCCTTCCGTTGAAGATGCTGCTAAGTGAGGCTGGCGACATCTCTATCAGCTGTGCGAAGTCTTGCTGGCTCTTATGGAGCGACTCCATCAACTCTCTAATCCTGTCTTTCATATCTGCATTTTATATGTTTTTTGAGGAAAATCCTCGTTTTTTCATTCAGTTTACAAAGGTAAACATAAAATTTGGAATAACCAACAAACGAGGAAAGAATTTAGATTTTTAAACTTTTGATTTGTGTTTTTAAATTTGTAAATCAAAACTGATTTAGCGTATAGAGGGCAAGTTTTGATTTACAAATCAATATTTTGACTTCTAAATCGACTTTGATTTAAGATTTTACAGATGTAATCAACTAATTGACTACAAATCAGATATTTAGATGTATATACATTATTTATATGAGATTTATCGGCTTGACAACTCTAAATTGAGAGTTTTACCTTAGGCTTTTATAGAGCAAAATTCCATAAAAATCTCATTCATAGTAGAAATACAAATGTAAACTGTCTGATGAATAAATATGGAATTACAAATCTAAATCAACAAATTCAGATTTTAAAATCCATATTGAGATTTCCTAATTTTGATTTGTAAATCCAAATCTTTGATGTTGTTTTGTAAATTGAGGATTGTTCTCGTTCGGGTTTGTAGTTGTAAATTCGGGAACTGAAACGCAAATGATTGTTAATGCCAAATTTCAGGCTTCCAAAACAAGCGAAAAAAACCGAAATTTCAAAATTCCCCACAAGCGGCCAAAAGTTTCAGAATACGCAAGTTTTGAAGGGGCAAAAAAGAGGTTAATGCGCTGAGAAACATCGGTGTTAGCACAAAAAAAGTGCCCCTTTGGGAGCACTCGTTTTAGGATTTCAAAGGCTAATTTTTGCTGATTTTTTAATGGAAAATGAAAAATAACAGCTCTTTCATCAGCTCTCCAGGAGCCGTATTTGGGTTTTCTATGCCCTTACTCTTGGCATCTATTTCCCTAATTTTATAAATTATCTGCATTACTTTCGTTGCAGAGAAATTTCTCATGCCCGTCATATAGTCTTTTGCAGCCCACGGCGAACGCAGTTCGAGCCACTGTGCGACAGCTTCCTGATTGCCTCTTTGAGGACAATAAAAAGCGATGAGAAGGTTTTGGAAATAATTGAAGAGCATTGGGAGAAAACTGTAGATGCTGCCCGCCTTTGGATTGCTGTCAAAATAATTTATTATCTGATTTGCCTTGAACACGTTCCTGTTCACTATGGCATCGCGTAGCTCAAAGGAGTTGAAATCCTTGCTCACGCCTATCTGTTGCTCCACCACTTCGGGAGTCACGTTCCTATTGTCGGCAGGCAATGAGAGCAACAGTTTCTCAAGCTCGCCTGTCAGTCGGCTAAGGTCAGCTCCGATGGAGTCGGCAATGAGTTGTTGCGATTTTGGATCTATCGTCGCTCCCCTTTCCCTCAGGTATTTCTCGATGAACGGAAGCAGGTCGCGGTCTCTCATTTTCTTGCTCTCAAACAGCACTCCCGCCTTCTCGGCAGCCGAGGCAAGTTTCTTGCGCCTGTCGATTGTTCCGTTCTTGTGGCACATCACGAGCACGGTCGATGCCAGAGGTTTTGCGAGGTATGCCGCAATCTGGTCGGTGTTCTTCAGATTCTGCGCTTCCTTCACTATGACCACTTGCCGCTCTGCCATCATCGGGTAGCGACGCGCCGCATCGGCAACCTGCGCAGCGTTGACATCCGAGCCGAACATCACCGTGAGGTTGAAGTCACGCTCCTCTGGCTTCAGTGCATTTTCCGCAATGAAGTCGGTTATTTGGTCTATGTAATATGGCTCGTCACCCATGAGATAATAGATGGGAGCATACTTATGTGCCCTCAAATCTCGCATTATTCCCTCAAAAGTTGCATTTTTGTTGTCTGCCATTTCGATATTTGCGGTTAATTTATTAATTTTGCTGCAAATTTAAACAAAAAAAACGAGATAGCCGTCCCTAATGGACAACAAAATGTCGCCTCGGCAACCAAATTTATGGGAATGGCTACACCTTATTATATATATAGCACATGCAGGAACTGAATTTGCCAAAGTATGAGATAAGGGTCAGCCGCCAGGAAGGAAGGCTGACAATATTCGATTTTCTCCGTCGCCGTTATGTGGCACTCACTCCCGAGGAGTGGGTGCGCCAACATTTCACCCATTTTCTCGTCGGACACAAGGGCTATCCCAAGGGACTGCTCGCCAACGAGGTTGAACTGACCATCGGCGACAAAAGCCTAAGGTGCGACAGCGTGCTCTACGACCGCGAGCTCCGTCCGCGCATGATCATAGAGTACAAGGCTCCACACATAAAACTCACTCAAAAGGTATTCCAGCAGATTGCCACCTACAACTTCCTACTCCACGTCGATTATCTCGTGGTCAGCAATGGCATGGAGCACCACTGCGTGAAAATGGATTACGACAATCAAAAATATTTATTCCTTGACGATATACCCGACTACGAAAAAATTTGAGAAATTAAACGAGTTGACAAGTGAACGAGTTGACAAGTTGTTACTGCCACCACACACATAACTCGTCAACTTGTTTACTTGTCAACCAAAAATTCAACTTGTCAACGAAACAATCAACTTGTCAACAAAACAATCAAGAACCACAGCACTGGCACGGCGAGGGCTGGCAGCAGATTGAGAGTCTTGCAGTCTTTCAGCCCAAGGAGCGAGAGGCCGCTGCCCGTAATCATCAGTCCTCCCACTATGAGCAGCTCCGACATAAGCGCGTCGCTCACCGCCTGACTCGACAGCTGCGCCACAAGATAGAACATTCCCTGCCAACAGAAAAGCACAGGCGCTGCAAGCACCATTCCGAAACCATAGGTCGATGCAAACACGGCAGACGAAACGAAATCGAGCGTGGCGTTGGTGAAGAGGAAAGTGTTGTCGCCCTTCAATGCGCTAATCACCGGTCCAAGCATCGAGAGCGGACCGATGCAATAGAGCAGTATGGCAGTTGAAAGCCCATCGGAGAGTCGTCGTCCTCCCCTGCCCCTTGTGCTGCCCTGCAAGGCGGCGTCCTCCGTTTCGCCTGCCGTTTCCTTTTTCGATTTCCTGTCCACAAGTCGGCGGAAACGCCCATCAATATCCATTGCCGTGCCCAGCACTCCACCCAGCGCTATGGCAACGATGAAGAGAACTGGATATTGGCTTTTCGGCAAGTTGCTTATTGTGGCGTTAAGCCCAATGGCGAGACTTGCGAGTCCAAGCCCATCATAAAGCACCCGCTTGTACTGTTCCTTCACTCCGCGGTGCAGCAATGTGCCCAATATCGTTCCTGCCACTATCGAGCATGTGTTGACTATTGTTCCTATCATTTTGTTTCGCTTCTGTTTTTTTAGTGCGCAAAGTTATACATTTTTGCCGAAACAACCATTAAATTGGCAATAAAACATAAAAAAAAGCATTATTTCTTTGAGGAACGTGCTTTTTAAATTACCTTTGCATAAACATTTCCTTCAGAAAAAAATGATTGACAGAGCCACCATAGATAAGATAATGGACGCGACGAACATCGTCGATGTCGTCTCAGAGTTTGTCACGCTGCGCAAGACTGGCGTGAACTACAAGGGATTGTGCCCTTTCCACGACGACAAGACGCCATCGTTCATCGTCTCCCCGTCGAAGGGCATCTGCCATTGTTTCGCCTGCGGAAAGGGAGGCAACGCCGTGAACTTCATTATGGAGCACGAGCAGATGACCTATCCCGACGCACTGCGCTGGCTCGCCAAGAAATACAACATCGAGATTAAGGAGCGTGAGCTCACAGCCGAGGAGCAGCAGGCAGCCAACGACCGCGAGAGCATGTTCGTGCTCAACGAGTGGGCACGCGACTATTTCCAGGACATTCTCCACAACAACATCGACGGCAAGGCAATAGGCATGCAGTATTTCCGCGGACGTGGTTTCCGCGACGACATAATAAAGAAGTTCCAGCTCGGCTATGCCCTGCCCCAGCGCGACTCACTCTCGAAGGCTGCCCTGAAAAAGGGCTTCAAGAGCGATTATCTCGTCAAGACCGGACTCTGCTATCAGAGGGACAACGGCGAACTCGTTGACCGCTATTCCGGACGCGTCATCTTCCCTTGGTTCAGCGTCAGCGGCAAGGTGAACGCCTTTGGAGGCCGACTGCTCGACTCGCGCACGAAAGGCGTGCAACAGAAATACGTCAACTCGCCTGAGTCTGACATCTACCACAAGGACCACGAGCTCTACGGACTCTATCAGGCAAAGCGTGCCATTGCCAAGGAAGATTCCGTCTATATGGTCGAGGGCTACACCGACGTCATCTCCATGCACCAAAACGGCATCGAGAACGTAGTGGCAAACTCAGGCACTGCCCTCAGCATGCACCAAGTGAGGCTTCTGCGCCGCTTCACGTCGAACATCACACTTCTCTACGATGGCGACGAGGCGGGAATCCACGCTGCCATGCGAGGCACCGACATGCTCCTGCAGGAGGGAATGAACGTAAAGGTGCTTCTCCTGCCCGATGGCGACGACCCCGACAGCTTCTCAAGGAAACACAGCAGCGAGGAGTTCCGCGACTATGTCGTGGAGCATCAGGCAGACTTCATCATCTTCAAGACACGGATGTTGCTCGACAATGTCACCGACCCAATAAAACGCTCGGAGGCAATAAGCAACATCGTGCGCAGCGTATCGGTCATTCCCGACCAAATAAAGCGCGACACATACATCCGCGAGTGCTCACGCAATTTCCAAATGAGCGAGCAGACTCTCATCAACACCATGAACCGCTTCATCGGTGGCGACATAGAGAACCAGCAGAAAGAGGCTGAGCGACAGCAACGCCGCGACGAGGCCGCAGCAGCACAGGCAGGACAGCCCGCCCAACCATACGTCGGGCTTCACCCCATCGACGAGCGCGCAATGGAGATTGAGAGAATGATAATCCAACTCGTCATCCAGCACGGCGAGGAAATAATCTACCGCGACGTGGAGACTGAGGACGGACAGTTCGTCAACCTCACCGTGGCGCAATACATCGACTACGACTTCGCACAGGACGACCTCCATTTCAGCAATCCCATCTACGACCGCATACTCCACGAGGCAGCTCTCCACAGCTCAGAGGCGAACTTCAAGGCCGACACATATTTCACCTCACATGCCGACATAGAAATTAGCCGCCTCGCCGGCTCTTTGGCAATGAACCACTACCAACTCAGCAAAAGCCTACAGATGCGCACCGACTCCGCCACACTGCAACAAAAGACCGAGCACCTCATCGTCGATTTCCGCGTGGGCATAAAGACAAGGCTCATGAACGACCTCCGCCAAATGATGGCAGAGGCAATGAAACTGTCAGACCTTGCCCGCGTGAAGGAGCTGATGAAGGAGCAGATGGACGCGCAACGGCTGCGCGACACCATTGCAGTGAAAGTGGGAAGGAATATTGTGAGGTGAGGGTTTGGAAGGAAAGAATAAACATAAATAACTACAATAAAACAATGAGAAAACAAACATTATCAATCCTACTTGCCCTAACCCTTGCGGCGCCAACGGTCTCGGCACAGTCATGGACCGCCGACAACGGCAACGGAACATTCACCAATCCACTGTTCTACGACGAGTTCTCCGACCCCGACATCATCCGCGTTGGCGACGACTACTACCTCGCGGGCACCACGATGCACTGTCTCCCAGGCGTGGTAATACTCCATTCCAAGGACCTCGTCAACTGGCGCTTCTGCAGCTACACCATGCAGGACTTCTTCAACCTCGGCGACGAGTTCCGTCTTGAGAACGGCAAGGAAGCCTACGGTCAAGGCATTTGGGCACCTTCCATCCGCTACCACAACGGCAAGTTCTACGTCTTCAGCAACATCAACGGACACGGCATGCAGGTGTTCATAGCCGACAAGGCTGAGGGTCCATGGCAGCACATCAACCTCAAAGGCAACATCTACGACCTCTCCGTGCTCTTCGACGACGATGGCAAAGTCTATGCCATACACAAATACGGTGCCGTGCGATGCACTGAGATAAAGCCCGACTTCAGCGGCTTCGTCGAGGGCAGCGAACGCGAGATAATCCCCGACGGCTCTGCCATGGGCGAAGGCCATCACGCCTACAAGCTCAACGGCAAATACTACATCATCTCCACCGACTACTCGCCCATGGGACGCCAGCAGTGTGCCGTTGCCGACAACATTTGGGGTCCTTACGAGACACGCACCATCACCATGATGGAAACCCTCGGCACAAAGGTGGGCAAGCAGACGCTCAACGTTGGTCTCGGCTCGCCAGTACCCGACCCTGGCTTCAACTTCAACATCTCCAACGGCGGCGGCAACTACATGGGCTGCGCCACAATCCACCAAGGCGGCATCGTAGATACTCCCAACGGCGAGTGGTGGGCAATCTCCATGCTCGACTTCAATGCCGTTGGACGCACCGTTTGCCTCACTCCAGTCACATGGAAAGACGGCTATCCCTATTTCGGACTCCCAGGCAACCTCGGACGCTGCCCAAGGACATGGTTTAAACCTTCTGTAAAGAGGAGTGAGGAGAGAGGAGAGAGGAGTGAGAATTGTGAGAACCTGAAAACTGCACATTGCAGTAATCTCACTCCTCACTCCTCACTCCACACTCCCCATTCCCCCTACGACCGCTCCGACGACTTCTCGGGCAAGGTGCTGAAGCCCATTTGGCAGTGGAACCATGAGCCTCTCGCGGGAAAATGGTCGCTTAAGGGCGGACGACTCAACATCACCGCCATGCCAGCCAAGAACTACCTTTGGGCACGCAACACGCTCACACAACGCGCCATCGGTCCTGTCTCGACAACCACTGTCACCCTCGACGCAGCGAAACTGAAGGATGGCGACATCGCAGGACTTGGCGTACTCAACATGCCCTTCGCTTGGATTGCCATTGAGAAAAGCGGCAAGACACTCTCTTTGAAATGGTACGACCAAAACGGCAACAAGACCGAGAGCGACAACATTGCCACCACGAAAGTATATCTGCGCATGACAGGCGACTTCGACAACTCCACCGCCACACTCTCCTACAGCCTCAACGGCACGGACTTCAAGCAGATGGGCGGCACGGTGCTGTTGCCCTATCAGCTAAAGACCTTCCAAGGCACGCGCCTCTCACTCTTCGCCTACAACACCAAAGGCCGCCAAGGTGGCGTGGCATCGTTCGACGACTGGAGCGTGGAAGAGCCAATGGCAGACCGCACTGCTAACCTGCCAATAGGCAAGACAATCCGCCTGCGCAACCTCGCCGACAACTCCTACGCCTTTGCCCACAAGCAAGGCATGCTCCACACCTGCGGCGAAGGCTCCAACGAATACAACAGCACGGCAAGCCAGTTCCGTGTCCACGACCGAGGCAATGGCCGCGTGGTGCTTGAGGCGATGAACGGCGCGGGATTCCTCACCGTGGTTGGCGAGGGTCTCTCTGCCGACGTGCGTTTCCTGAAGCATGAGACAAAGGGCAGCCTCATCCTTTGGCAAGACATGCTGCGCTCCGAGTGCATGCTCCTCTCGCTCCACACCCAGCGCATGATTGGCATGTATCCCACCACAGGCGCGCCCTACAGCGCCGACTTCCGCGGAGCCGACCCCAACCGCCGCAACGGTTGCGTATTCAAGTTTGAGACCATTAAATAGGCAAGGTTCTCCCCTTGCCTACTGGCACGCGCGCCCCACTCCTTCATATCAGAGAGAGCATCATCCCGATGCCCTCTCTTTTTTTTAAGGTGGGTTCTATAAATTCGCAATAAAACGTTTGCCCACAAAAAAAATAATTATTACGGTGGGACTATGAAATTGATGAACACATATTTTAAATAAATAATGAGTGAATAATTTATAGAACCCACCTTAAGTGAATAGGCAAAAAAAGCTTGTCACGCTTGTCACGCTTGTCACGCTGTCACGCTTCTGTCCTTTAATTATTCCTCGGCGCTATGCCGCTTGCTGCTTCGTCTTCACATACGCGTTGGCAATCTCGTCGTCTCTCTCACGGCTGATTTTGTCGCTATCCTCTATGTCAGCCATCACCTTATTAATAGGCACGTTGACCGAGCTTTTTCCTGTTGACATCGGT
>CAMAGM010000056.1 GCA_945833995.1 uncultured Prevotella sp. | reverse complement strand
ATCTGAATCTTCTCGTTGTTCTCCAAACGCCATTTCAGTGTGCGGAGGTGGAACTCTCCCTGACCATGGACGATGGTCTGACGAAGTTCCTTCGACTGCTCAACCACCCATGTCGGATCTTCCTGGCGCATCTTTGTGAGGGCAACCATGAGTTTCTCCATTTCCTGCTCGTTGACAGCCTTGATGGCACGGGAATATTTTGAGTTTGGATATTTGATGAAGTCATAGCGGAAGTCGCAGTCCTTGCCATTGAGGGCATTGCCTGTCTTCACGTCCTTCAGTTTCACCGTACAGCCGATGTCGCCGGCGCACATCTCGTCAACTGGCAGGCGGTTGGCTCCTGCGCAAGCGAAAATCTGTGCCACGCGCTCCTTTGAGCCACGGTCGGCATTGGTCAGGTCGGTGCCTGCCTTTATCTTGCCACTCATTACCTTGAAGTAGGAAACCTCTCCGATATGTGGCTCAACGCCTGTCTTGAAGAAATAGAGTGAGGTTGGTCCATCGCTCTCGGCTGCCACTTCCTCACCGCGTGTGTTGTGTACCTTTGGCATTTCGCTTACGAAAGGCACGACGTTGCCGAGGAATTCCATCAGTCGGCGAACACCCATGTCCTTGCCTGCACATACGCAGAAGACAGGGAAAATGCTGCGTGTTACGAGACCCTTGCGTATTCCTTCGCGCAACTCATCCTCCGTGAGGGCTTCCTCCTCGAAGAATTTCTCCATGAGACCTTCGTCGTTCTCGGCGGCAGCCTCGACGAGAGCCTTGTGGAGTTCCATTGCCTTGTCCATTTCCTCGGCTGGAATGTCTTCGATAATAGGTGCTCCACCCTCAGGCTTCCATGAGTATTTCTTCATCAGCAATACGTCGATGAGTGAGTTGAAGCCAGGACCTGTGGAAATTGGATATTGTATTTGTACACACTTAGGACCATAGATGTCCTGCATCGTGGAGATGAGCGTGTCGAAGTCACATTTGTCGCTGTCGAGCTGGTTGATGAGGAATATCACTGGTTTCTTCAGCTTCTCAGTGTAGCGGAAGTTGTTCTGTGTGCCAACCTCAGGGCCATACTGACCGTTGATGAGTATGACGGCCTGGTCGGTAACATTCAGCGCTGTGATGGCTCCTCCAACGAAATCGTCGGAACCAGGACAGTCGATGATGTTCAACTTCTTGTTGTTCCACTCAACGTGGAAAACGGTTGAGAAGACTGAGTAGCCATATTCCTGCTCAACAGGGAAATAGTCACTCACTGTGTTTTTAGCTTCGATGGAGCCACGGCGCTTGATTATGCCTGCCTCATAAAGCATTGACTCGGCAAGGGTTGTCTTGCCGCTACCCGCACTGCCAAGCAGTGCAATGTTTTTGATTTCACTTGTCTGATATACTTTCATATCGATTGTTTTTTTTAAAGTGAATATTATTAGGTTCTATTGATTTTAGCTATCGGGGGTCTAAGTTAGACATAATTTCTGAAACCACCAAAAAAAACACCCTGTTTTCTTGTATTTATTAAGCAAAATTAGTACTTTTGCATTAAAATTCAAGAAAAATGGCAGGTCTTTACGTACATATTCCATTTTGTAAGTCACGTTGTGTGTATTGTGGCTTCTATTCTACAACACTTGCTTCGATGAGTGAGAGATATGTCGATGCACTCATGTCAGAACTGAGGCTTAGGGAGTCTGAAACTGACGGAAAGTGGCACACTGTATATATTGGTGGAGGCACCCCGAGCACTCTTGGTCCACGGCTTCTCGACCGTTTGTTTTCGGTTATCGACTGTTCGTCGGCAGAGGAAGTAACCATCGAGTGCAATCCTGACGATGTAGACAGTGGATTTGCTGCATTCCTGTCTTCATTGCCGGTAAACAGGGTGAGTATGGGTGCCCAGACGTTCAACGATGCAAGGTTACGCTTCCTCCGCCGCCGCCATAAGTCTGACGATGTGGCAAGGGCTGTTGACTGTCTCAGGCATGCCGGTATCAGCAATATCAGCGTCGACCTGATGTTCGGTTTCCCTGATGAGACACTTGCCGACTGGCATTCAGACATCCGCAGTGCCATTGCGCTTGGTGTTGACCATATTTCAGCCTATTCACTCATGTATGAGGATGGCACGGCATTGTATTCCATGCTGGAGAGAGGAGAGGTGACAGAGCTTGACGAGGAAGTCACCCGCGCCATGTACTACATGATGAAAGACCGTCTTGAGGCTGCCGGTTACGAACACTATGAGGTGAGCAACTTTGCCCGTCCAGGCCGTCGCTCGCTCCACAACAGCAGCTACTGGACTGGTGTGCCATATGTAGGTTTAGGTGCAGCCGCCCATTCCTTCGACGGGAATGTCAGGAAGTGGAACGTAGACGATCTATATATATATATAAATAAGGTGGAAAAAGGCATTCTACCGTCTACTCCCGAACATCTTACTCTTTACGAGCGTTATAACGACATGGTGATGCTGTCGCTTCGCACACGTGAGGGACTGGACCTTTCGGCAGTAGGAAGTCGGTTTGGTGAGTCGTTGTTGAATTATTGTCTTTCAGCCTCCCGTAGTTATGTAGAGTCAGGCTTGCTAGTAGTGGAATCAGGTCGCATGCGTCTCACACGTTCCGGGCTTTATGTGAGCGATATGGTTATGTCAGACCTTATGAAGGTATAAAAGAAGAGGTATGCTAAAATAGTATGATATTTTAACATTTATTTCTTGTTTAATCAAACAAAAAGTATTACCTTTGCACTCGCAATGCGGTAATAGCTCAGTTGGTAGAGCATTGGCTTCCCAAGCCGAGGGTCGCGGGTTCGAGTCCCGTTTACCGCTCAATAAAGGCACCATACCTATAGAACCTTAAATAGACTAATTTTCATATCTCAAAAGAGAAAGGGCCGTGGACGATGTTGAATCGTCCGCGGCTCATTGTTTGTCTCATATTCTTGTCACGTTCTTGACTCCTTTCACGGCTTTCAGTTTCTTTACCAATGCCTCAAGTCGCGACGTGTCGTCGAGCATCACCACAAGGTTGCCGCTGAAAAGGCCGTCGTTGCTGTCGATGCTAATGCTGCGCAGTGTGAGTTTCTCCTCACGGCTGATGATGCTTGTCAGGTTGTTCACAATGCCAATATCGTCATTGCCCACAACACGCAGAGTTATGCTGTATTGCGACGAGCCTTTCCCGCTCCAGCGTGCACGGACGATCCTATAGCCAAAACGCTTTCTCAACTCAGGTGCGTTGGGACAGTCACAGCGGTGGATCTTTATGCCGCCTCCTGCGGTGACGAAGCCGAACACCTCGTCGCCATAGATGGGCTGGCAGCATCTCGCGAGTTGGAAATCTATGCCCTTCAGGTTGCGGTCTATCACGAGCACGTCGTCATTGTGTTTCTCGTTTGCCTTGTCCGTTCCTTGCTGTAGGCTGAAGCCATCGGCACTCTTGGCAACATTGTCGCCAATTATGTTCTGGTCTTTTTCCTTCAGCTCGATATATTTCTCGATCACTGTGTTCACGTCAAGCTCACCATCTGCAATCTGTTTGTAGAAATCGCTGACCTCCTTGAATCTCAGTTTCTTTATAAGGCGGGTCATCACCGACTCTTCCAACTCAATCTTGCGGTTCTTGAACTTACGCTCAATCATTTCCTTGGCGAAAAGCCCTTCCTTGACTTGTGTCTCTTTCAACGCCAGTCGTATCTTTGCCTTTGCCCGCGAGGTCTGGACAATGTTCAGCCAGTCGTGCTTTGGCTTCTGCACGCTTGAGGTGATTATCTCCACCTGGTCGCCACTATGAAGAGGCTCGCGGAAGGTCACCACCTTATTATTTATACGCGCGCCCGTGCATGTGTTGCCTATCTTGGAATGGATATGGTATGCGAAGTCCAATACTGTTGCACCTTTGGGAAACTTGAAAAGGTCGCCTTTTGGAGTGAAGACAAAGACTTCGTCCTCATACAGGTCCATCTTGAACTGATCCATCACCTGCATGTCGTCGCTTGTCTCGAGTATGTTGCGTATGTTGTTTAGCCACTCGTCAAGTCCCGTCTCGCCTTTCACACCCTTGTAGCGCCAGTGGGCAGCGACACCTCGCTCGGCAATCTCGTCCATTCGTTCCGTTCGTATCTGGACCTCTACCCATTTCTTCTCAGGGCCAAGCACGGTGATGTGCAGGCTCTCGTAGCCGTTTGACTTCGGCACTGACAGCCAGTCGCGCAGTCGCTTGGGGTTGGGTTGGTACATGTCTGTCACTATCGAATAGACTTGCCAGCACTGCATCTTCTCCAATTCAACAGGTGAGTCGAGTATAATTCGGATGGCGAAAAGGTCGTATATACCTTCAAAAGCACATTTCTGCTTCTTCATCTTCTGCCAGATGCTGTGAATGCTTTTCGTCCTTCCCTTGATGTGGAACTTCAGTCCTATTTGTGTCAGACGTTGGCTGACAGGCTCGATGAAGCTCTTGATGTAGGCGTCTCGCGCCTCTTTCGTGGCGTTGAGTTTTTCCTTGATATGATAGTATGCGTCGTGCTCGAGATATTTTAGCGAGAGGTCTTCCAACTCGCTTTTCAGTTTGTATAGACCCAGCTTGTGGGCAAGGGGAGCATAGAGATATGCAGCCTCCTCAGCCACCTTGCGCCGTGCGTTGTCGTCCTTGCTGTCCTTAATCTGGCGCATTAGGTTGACGCGATTTGCAATCATTATCAGTATCACCCTCATGTCTTCGGCAAAAGAGAGGAGCAGGTTGCGGAAATTCTCGCTCTCCACAACAGGATTCTTCTTGTATAGTTCCGCTATGCGTTGCAGACCGTGGAGAATGCGTGCCACAGACTCGCCAAACTGCTTTCTTACATCTTCAATGGTTAGGAGCCCGTCCTCAATGCTTGGGTGAAGCATGATGGCGAGCACTGCATCACGACGCAGACCTATTTCCTCGACCACTATCATGGCTGTCTGAAGCCCGAAAAGAATAGGGTTTAACCCAAAAACGTCTCGGTGAATAAGATTATCGTCAACCGTTTTCTTCAGGTGCGTCCTCATCTTTGCCTCGTCGTCAGGCTGAAGCGACGCACCGATGTTGTTTTTCAGTCGAGTGTAGAGTTCTGCTATTTCTTCCTTCTCGTACGACGAAAATTCGAATCTTTCTGCCATAATTATGTCGCTTTTGTGAAAATTTCGATGCAAAGATACAATTTTTTGCCGATTTATTTTCGTTTTCCAATAAAAGTTAGTACTTTTGAAGCATAATTCACTAAATATACCACAAATATGCTAACACAACAAGACCTAAAGCAGATTGCCGACAAAGGCATCAGTGAAGAGAAACTCAACTCTCAGTTGGAAGAATTCAAGACGGGATTCCCTTTCCTTAAATTGGAGGCTGCCGCCAGTGTGGAACATGGCATCATTGCTACAATACCGGAACAGGTGAAACAGTATGAGGATGCTTGGGAGAAATACAAGGCTCAAGGACGCACTATCGTGAAGTTCGTGCCAGCATCAGGTGCTGCATCGCGTATGTTTAAGGATATGTTCGCTTTCGTCGATGCCGACTATGACACTCCGACAACCGATTTTGAGAAAAAGTACTTCGACAACATCGAGAAATTCGCTTTCTACGATGCACTTGATGAGGTGTGCCGCAAAAATGCGGGAATGGGTATCGCAGAGCTCATTGCAAACGGGCGTTACAAGGACGTGGCTGCAAACATGCTGAAGCCAGAGGGACTCAACTATGGCCAGTTGCCAAAGGGAATGCTCCTGTTCCACAAGTACGCTGAGGGCACCCGCACTCCTATGGAGGAGCATCTCGTTGAAGGCGCACTGTATGCAGCAAGTGAGGGCAAGGCTGCCGTTCACTTTACCGTTAGTCACGACCATCTGCCACTGTTCAAGCAGCGTGTGGCTGACAAACTCGATTTCTATGCAAAGAAATACGGCATCACCTACGACATCTCGTTCTCTGAGCAGAAGCCAAGTACGGACACCGTTGCCGCCAATCCTGACAACACCCCATTCCGCAACAGCGATGGATCGTTGCTGTTCCGTCCTGGTGGACATGGAGCCCTCATTGAGAACCTCAACGAGATAGATGCCGATGTAATCTTCATAAAGAACATTGACAACGTAGTGCCTGACCGACTGAAGGCAGACACAGTAACCTATAAGCAGGTGATAGCAGGAATACTCGTAAGCTTGCAGAAGCGTGCCTTTGAGTATCTTGAGGTGCTCGACTCTGGTGCCTACAACCACGACAAGCTGGAGGAGATTATCCGTTTCGTGCAGCATGAGCTTTGCTGCCGCAAGTCTGACATCAAGGATCTTGAGGATGCCGACCTCGTTCTCTATCTGCGCAAGAAGCTCAACCGCCCAATGCGCGTTTGCGGCGTAGTTAAGAATGTGGGTGAGCCTGGTGGTGGTCCGTTCCTTACTTACAATCAGGATGGTACTGTAAGCCTCCAGATTCTTGAGAGTAGCCAGATTGACAAGAACAACAAGGAATATATGGATATGTTCACAAAGGGAACACACTTCAATCCTGTTGACCTCGTCTGCGCTGTCAAGGACTATAAGGGACAACCGTTCAACTTGCCTGATTTCGTTGACCGCACAACAGGCTTCATCTCATCAAAGAGCAAGAACGGCAAGGAACTTAAGGCACTTGAATTGCCTGGTCTTTGGAATGGTGCCATGAGCGACTGGAACACAATCTTTGTTGAGGTTCCACTTGCAACTTTCAATCCTGTAAAGACCGTGAACGATTTGCTGCGTGAACAACATCAGTAAATGAAGAATGAAAAATGAAGAGTGAAGAATTGGCTGCGCATAATCCGCGTTTTCCTTATTCTTCACTCTTCATTTCTCACTCCTCACTCCTCATTCCTCTCTCCTCTCTCCTCACTCCTCACTCCTCTCTCCTCACTCCTCACTCCTCACTTCTTATTGCAGTATTTCTTTATTATTCCATACGCCTTATATAGACCTAACTCTCCGGCTTTGCTGAGGTCTTTTACCGCCAGGTCATTTTCTTTTTGTCTCAGATGCACGAGGCCACGGTTGTAGTATGCCTCGGCAAGGTTCGCATCAATGGATATCGCTTTGTCAAAGTCTTCAACGGCTTTCTCCAAATCACCCCTTTGGGCAAATACTTTGCCTCGGTCATAGTATAGGTACGCACACTGCTGGTTTAGTTCTATGGCACGGTTGAAGTCGTCAATCACTGCCACCATCTTCATGTCGGCAGCATCGTGGTTCTTGGTATCGGCAGACAACATAATGTCAACCTGTTTCATGCGGCATACTCCACGCTGCCAGTAGGGCAGGGCGGAAAGACTATCCACGGCTATGTATGACGTGAGGTCCTCAACAGCATCTTGGAAATTCTGTACCACGGAGTATGCTACGGCTCTTCGCAGCAATATTGGTGCTGCCTTGTGCTCGTCCCTCGACATGGTGAGTTCGGCGGAGAGCGATGCTATAAGGTCAAAATAGGTGCGGGTGGAACGCTCGTCGAGTATTGCCGTGGATGACGTGAGGCATATAGGTTTGCCGTTGGGCGTTGACTGGTTGAACTCATCAACTACACGGTCGTATGGGACGTAGGTCTCCACCTCGCTCTTGTGGCGCTCGAAAGCCATTCCATACATCGCCATAGGGTCAAGGTCAGTCTGGCGGTTCTGAACTTTTCCTCGGTAGTCGTTCTTGTACTGGTGTTCCATTTCCTGCTCATCGGCAACCACGAGCTGGTTGTATTTCTCAAGGTCTTGGTCGCTTCGCTTGCGCAGTTGCTTCTTGTTCAGTCGTGGCTGTATGCCGTAAAGCGACTTGTATAGCTGTGCCTTATAGACACGGAACTCATCGGCTTCGGCCTGTTTCGTCATGCCAAGCCGACGGTAGCAGCTTGCGCGGCTCTGCAGTCCGGTCCAGAAATTGGGAAACTCGTCAATTACCTTCGAGTAGTCGCGTATGGCACCGCGCAGGTTGCCTGTCTTGTCGAGCAGCAGTGCGCGGTTGTAGAGTGCCATAAGGTTGTCTGGCTCAAGGTGCAGTACGAAGTCAAAGTCTGTAATGGCACGGTTGTCGTCACCCACCTGTGCACGCAGCAATCCTCGGTTGTAGTGGGCGAGGAAATTGTTTGGGTCAATGTCGAGAGCCATGTCATAGTCTGCCATGGTGCCCCTCAGGTTGTTTTGGTTGATGCGTGCAAGTGCGCGGTTTATGTAGTTCGCCGCGTTCTTTGGTTGCAGGTGTATTGCCTTGTCGAGGTTTTTCTCTGCGTCTTTCCATTTCTTGCGCGAGAGGCTTATTCCTGCCAATGCCTGCCATGTGGAGCTTTCGTAAGGGTCGATGTCGATGCTCTGGTTGAGCGACTTTATTGCCTTTGCCGTATCTTCCTTGTGGATATACACCTCTGCCTGCATCGCATAGCCGCGTGCATAGCGTTTCCAGCGGGTCAGCATAGTGTCAAGCTCGCATAGGGCAGTGTCGTATTCCTTGTTCTGTATGTGGCAAAGCACACGGTTGTGCCATAGCGACTGGTTCTCTGGGTCATATTTCAGAGCCTTGTTGTAGTCGGTTATGGCGTCGCTGAATTTCTGCTGTTGGATTCGCGCCAAACCACGTAGCTCGTAGATGTTGGTGACGAAAGGGTTGATGCTTATTGCCTGTGAGCAGTCAGCCTCGGCTCCAATGAAGTCGTCGAGGTTGTATTTTGCCACAGCCCTGTAGAACCAAGGCTCGTAGAGATATGGCTTGGCGTTGATTGCTTGGTTGAAATATTGTATGGAAAGAACATAGTCCTCAAAGTAAAGCGCATTGCGCCCAATGATGAGCAGCCGGTCAATGTTGTACTGTGCCATAGTTGCAAACGGCCATAACAACATCGTTATGGTGAACACTGTCTTTCTATACATTTCAGCCTTTCTATAGTTTATTTTCGTGTTGGTAAGAGTTTTGTCTTGTAGCCACAGCGGAAACGTCCCTGGAGCAATGCCTTAAGCTTGTTCTTTATGAGTTGCTTGCGCAGTGGTGAGATGCGGTCGATGAACATCTTGCCGTCAAGATGGTCAAACTCATGCTGCATGCAGCGTGCGAGGAATCCATCCACCCACTCGTCGTGCGGTTGGAGGTCTGCGTCAAGATACTGCACGCGAATGCGTTTTGGGCGCACCACTTTCTCATGTATGGCTGGAAACGAGAGGCAACCCTCTTCCTGTGCGTCAGTCTCCGAGTCGTCAAATTCCACTATGTGTGCATTGATGAATGCTTTCTTGAATCCCGCATATTCCGGCATGTCGTCCTTCAGCACGTCGAGGTCAATGACAACGACACGTATGTCCTTGCCAATCTGTGGTGCTGCCAGTCCTACTCCGTCAGCCTGTGTCAGTGTCTCGAACATGTCGTCAAGCAGCTGCTTCAGGTCTGGATAGTCAGCGGGAATGTCCTGTGCCTCCTTGCGGAGCACCGGTTGTCCGTAAGTATAAATAGGTAAAATCATATTTTCTTTGAGTTCATGTAGTCTTGTAAGATTATTGTCGCGCTGATTTCGTCAACGAGAGCCTTGTCCTGTCGTGCCTTCCTGCCCAGGCCGCCATCTATCATTGCCTTGTGGGCAAGTACGGATGTGAATCGCTCGTCGTAGAAAGCCACTGGTATTTGTGGCAGTGTCTTCCTCAGTTGTGCCACGAAAGCCTTTACTCTGGGCAGGTTCTCGCTTGGCTGTCCGTTGGGTTGCTTTGGCTCGCCAACGATTATGCGCTCCACCTGCTCGCGTGTGGTATAGTCCTTTAGGAACGTGAGTAGCTCAGACGTAGGTACGGTCGCCAATCCTCCAGGGATTATCTGTAGAGGATCGGTGACCGCTATGCCACATCTTTTCTTGCCGTAATCGACAGAAAGAAGTCTTGCCATATTCTAAAGTCAGTGCAAACCTGTCAACTCGTCAACCTGTCAACTCGTCAACTTGTCAACTCGTCAACTATATTTATTTTGCGAGCAACCAAGCGTCAGGATATTTTGAGCGGAACTCGTTGCGGCTTGCCGCAGCCTCTGACTTGCTGTCGAATGTGGCTGCTACCACACGGTACATGTTGCGTGCCTCGTTCTTCACGATTTGGGCATCGTAGCCAGAGTCCCTAAGCTGTGCCTGCAGACCCTCGGCATTGGCGCGCACTGAGAATGAGCCAACGACAACGCTGAAGTTCTTAAGGCCAGAGCCGCTGATGAGCGATACGCTCTCCTGGCGCACCTGGACATTGTCCATATTGTCAACGACGCGTGTCTCCGTGGCAGGCTTTGTCTCCACTGGTGCCACAACGTTCACAGGAGTCTCCTGAACAGGAGCCTGCTGCTGTGGCTGTGTCTCCTGGGCTTTTGCCTTCTCGTATGCCTTCTTGTAAGCGCTTTCGCTTGATTTACAACTTGTAAAAGCCAATGCTGCGCAAAGTCCAGCGCACAATACAAAATACTTCTTCATATACATTTCTTGTTTATAATATTGAATTAAAACTTACTTTTTCTTGTCGAGAGATTTTAAATCGTGCGAAATTACAAATAATCGGTGAAATACGTGCAAAATGTCTGCATAAAGTTTGTTAAATCGCCAAAATACGGGCCATTTAACAAAAAATCACGCTAATAACCATTGACTTTCAAAATATTTTTCCTATATTTGCCCTCTCAAAACATTAACAATTAGTCATTAACAAAAAAATAAAAGAGTATGAAGAGTTTAGGTTATATTGGCGCATTCCTCGGAGGCGCGATTGCCGGAGCTGCCTTGGGTCTGCTTCTGGCACCAGAGAAGGGTAAGGACACAAGGTCGAAGATTACCGACACTGTCGATGATTTCCTCAAGAAGCACAACATCAAGCTGTCGCGTCGTGAGGTTGACGACCTTGTAGATGACATTCAGGAAGCTGCTCCGGCAGAGTAGCCTCTCATTGTCTCACCACCCATTAGAATAAAAGTGTATGTTCTCAAATGATAAAAACATTGAGACCATCGCCCAACTCGTTGAGGCGGTAAAGGATTACGTCGAGCTTCAGAAAGACTATCTCAAGCTCGACGTAATCGACAAGGCTGTAAGGCTTCTTACGGCTGCCTCATTGTTTGTCGTGGCGTTTCTCTTCCTTTTGGCAATAATGCTCTATATCTCGTTTGCTGCTATCTATTGGATGGCACCGCAAACTGGTACAGCAGAGGCATTCGCCATCATGGGAGGCATCTATGTGCTGCTTCTCCTTCTCGTGTTCATTTTCAGAAAGAGGCTCATCGAGCGACCGCTCGTGAGGTGTTTTGCTAACATTCTATTAAGCTAAACGGTATGAGTATGACAAACACATTCAGAAACATAGAGGATGTCCAACTGAGAAAGGAAGAGCTCAGGGGTGCCATTGAGCAGCGCAGCAATGCCATTGCCAATCTGTGGACCGAACTGACCACTGTAAAGAAGTCTGACGACAAGGGGGAGATGGTTGCTGGCATCATCAGTAAGGGAATCATGGCATTTGATGCCGTGATGGTGGTGAGCAAGCTCTACCGTCGCTATGGCAAATTGTTCAAGAAAAAGAGACGTCGATAATTTGCCTTAAATAATTTGTGGGAATGATAGAAAATGATTACCTTTGCCGGCGAAACAACTAAAAACAACTTTTTTATACAACTATGAAAAAACAATTATTGGCAATTATTGCCACTGCAATGACAACAATTGCGACCGCTCAGCCACAAGATGAAAAAGTGGCTTATCTGTTTACCTATTTCACAGGAAACGCACCTGACAAGGAGCAGATTTGCTATGCTCTCAGTGACGATGGCTATAATTTCACGCCACTGAATGGGGGCTATCCTGTTATTTCAAGCGACACCATCGCCTTCACACAGTGCGTAAGAGACCCGCATATCCTGCGTGGCGAGGACGGCAAGACATTCTATATGGTCGTGACCGATATGAAATCGTCGCTCGGATGGGCAAGCAACCGTGGCATGGTGCTCATGAAGAGCAACGACCTAATCAACTGGCAACACTCGGCGGTCAACTTCCCCACAAAGTATCCGAAGCAGTGGGGTGACGTGACCCGCGTGTGGGCACCTGAGACCATCTACGACAAGAAGGCTGGAAAATACATGGTGTTCTATTCGCTGCGCACAAGCAAGAAAGACTCCTTCGACCGAATCTATTATTCGTATGTGAACGACGATTTCACCGACCTTATTGGTGAGCCGCAATATCTCTTTGACAATGGCTCGGCAACAATCGACGGCGACATTGTCTATAATCCTGGCGACGGACTCTACCACCTCTTTTTCAAGAGCGAGGGTGGGCGTGGAATATTCCAAGCCACATCGAAGACGCTTACGGCAGAGCCTGGCAAGCCTCTCGGCAGTCAGTGGACAGTGCTTGACGCACATGTTGACCAGACCGATGTGGCAGTAGAGGGCGTTGGCGTGTGTCAGAGCATTGATGGTAAGTCATGGATAGTGATGTACGATTGCTACACCAGCCACTACTATCAGTTCTGCAAGAGTACCGACCTGAAAAACTTCGAGGTAGTGCAGAACACAGCCACCAAAGGCAAGTTCACACCACGTCATGGCACCATCATTCCTATTACGCAGGCAGAGAAAGACCGCCTGCTTGCAGCCTTCGGCAACCATGTGAATCCCCTGTTGCCCGATTTCCATGCAGACCCAGAGGTGCTTTATTCAAACAAGACAAAGAAATACTACATCTATAGTACCACCGACGGTACTCCCGGTTGGGGAGGCTACACCTACAGTGTGTTCTCGTCAGACAATCTCGTTGACTGGAAGGACGAGGGCGTGGTTCTCGATGCCAAGAGCGACCAAGTGAAATGGGCAAGCGGCAACCTTTGGGCTCCTGCTGCCATTGAGGTGAAGCAGAAGGATGGCTCATACAAATACTATCTCTATTTCAGTGCCAACGCTGGTAAGCGCAAGGAGATAGGTGTGGCGGTAAGCGACAGTCCTACAGGACCTTTCGTCGAGTCAGGCGCACCCATCATCAGCGACTCTCCTGTGGGACGTGGACAGCAGATTGACGTTGACGTGTTCCAAGACCCCAAGTCCAAGAAGTTCTACATCTATTGGGGCAATGGCTACATGGCTGGCGCAGAGCTTGATGCCGACATGAAAACAGTGAAGAAAGAGACGATAACGGTGATGACCCCTAAGGGCGGCACTCTTCAGGACTATGCTTTCCGCGAGGGTGCATACGTGTTCTACCGCAAGGGAACTTACTATTTCACATGGTCGGTTGACGACACTGGTTCGCCAAACTATCACGTGGCTTATGGAACCTCAAAGTCGCCATTAGGCCCTATCCAGGTTGCCGACGAGCCTGTAATTCTGCAGCAAGACCCTGAGAATGGGATTTATGGTACCGCCCACAACTCCATCCTACAGATTCCAGGCAAGGACGAGTGGTACATCTTCTATCATCGCATCAACAAGCACTACCTCAACCCCGACAAGGGACCTGGCGTCCATCGTGAGGTATGTGCCGACCGACTGACTTTCGACAAGAAAGGACGCATCATTCCTGTCAAGCCTACACACGACGGTCCTGCGAAATGAAGAAGCCCCTTTAGATATTTATGATGATGTAGGGAAATCCTATGTTAGAAAAACCTATACTGCGGTAAATCCTGAACCAACCGGATTTGCTGCAGTATAGGTTTTTCTATGTTCCTACTATTTCACAGACTTGGATTTCTGTATTAAAAAACATTAAACATCCGTTGCCTGTTAATTTTATTGCGACGATAATTATTATCTTTGCAATAAAATGTTGAGCGATATGGCAAATATGTTCAGCTCCTATTTCACGGGCTTGAATTGATATTTTAATCCTATCAGGCATTTCCGTCCCCAAACCAGAATCAGGGCGAAGCTGGTGCGGGTTGCTATCAGCAAGATGGCGGAAATGCCTGTTGCCGCGAACACAATGGTGTCTTCGAGCATTGAGTGGTTCATTATCAGGTGGTAGTTCACGTCGTTTGCCTCTTCCTTTGTCACGATGCCTTTCTCCTCCAACTCAAGCATCACTGCCGAGCCATAGCTTATGCCCAACACGTTGCCGACGAGCCACATGTAGGAAGCGTGCCTTGGTAGGCCAAACAACCTCATAAGCGGTGAGAGCAGGCGCGACATTGGGTCGAGCAAACGGTAGGTCTCAAGCATGCGCTGCACGACCATAAGGGTGAAGATGATAAGCATCACCATGAGCGACATCTTCAGCTGCGACACTACCCATGTCGTCATCACCTCCGTGAAACTGCTGTCCGCCTCGGCACCGAGATAGATATACTTCTCTGGCATTTCAGGCAATATGGCGTTTAGCACCACTGCGCAAACAAGTGCCATGACGATGCGTATTGCACCCATGGTCCAAAACGACGAACCCGTCTTTTTGTTCACAGAGCACTCCATAGGCAGGGCATGGCACAAGGCAATCATCAGAGCCAATATCGAAGCCTGTTTCATGGTCAGTGGAATGGACATCATCACGGCAAGTCCTGCGTAGGTGCCTGCCGCCGCGCCAGAGATGAATGCCACTGCCGATTCGCCTGGAAGGCCTAAATGGACGAACATCGGGTTTATCCATGTCGCTATCCAGGCAAGCACTCCGAAATGCTGCATGAGAGTCACTGCCAATGATATTGGTATCATCAGTTTCAGTAGCCACTTGGTGCTTTTCCATGATGCTGGCAGTGCCGAGCGGAAAGAGTCTCTAATCTTTTTCATATTCCCTAACAAAATGAGGGTAAGCCTCCTCGCCAAGGCGTGGGGAGAATGTGAAACCTTCGTAGCTGAAGCCTTGGAGGTCGGCGGGAGAGGTGATTTGGTGGTCGAGAATGTAGCGCACCATTGCCCCGCGGCACGACTTTGCCCATACTGCCTGCATCTTCAGCGTGCCGTTTTTCTGACGGACATAGAACAACGGATGTATCACGTCCACTTCCTTGCAGACACGCTGCCAGTCGAACAGGTGCTCATATTCCTCGGTCGAGAGATGCACCAGAGTGCCGTCGTCGGCCTTCACGCTCCCTATCAGCACGTCGGTCAGCTTGTCGCGCCAAAACTGGTTGATGGGTTTGTCGTTGGTTGACTTTAGGCAGACGGTGTGTTCCATGCGGTATGGCACGATGGCATCCATAGGGCGCAACAGTCCATAGAGGAAGCACGTTATCCACAGATGGCTTTGGGCGAAGCGTATTGCCTCGTCGCTTAGTGTGGCTGCACGCAAGTGCTTGTAAGCCTGCCCGTTGTAAGCCATCATGGCGGGTCGTTTCCCCGCCGTGAAGTAGTTTTGGTAGCGTTGCCAATTCTCGGCTGCAATCTTCCTGCTGCAGTCGAGTTGGCGTTCCAGTTCTGGTATGTCCAATGCCGACATTTCCATAGCCAGTGTGTCAGCCACGGCTTGGAATTGCGGCATCGACCAAGGCTCACGTTCCACCTTGTCGAACATTATCTTTGCGTTAGCAAGTAGTATCTGCATGTTGAGTCACATTATTTATTTTTTTGCAAAGGTAGTGCAAAATGGGCGAAGAACAAAATGAAAGAGGAATTTTTATCAGTGTCTTGTGAAAAATATGTTCCCCACTATAAAAAAAGGGAATGAAGTTTTGTTCAACCCCTGCCCACTACTACGACCGCAACAAGGCAGACAAGTTTGATGTTCTCTTTGGCTGCACGTCTATAGGCGACAACCCTACCGTCGAGCACAACAAGTATATAGTCATCAGATATGACTTCTCAAAGATGTCAATGTCTAAGGACAAGGTTGAACTGGAGCCTTATTTCAATCTTCTCAACTCCGGTGCAGCAAGGGTTGCGGTGGCGCAGAATCGTGACATCTTTGGCGATTTTACGTTCCATTCTGACGGCAATGCCTCGCAGATGTTGAGTGAGATTACGGTTTATGTTTCGTCGCACAACCTTCCACTTTTATATATATTGATTGATTTCTTGGCTAAATCTCTTAAATAACCATAAGATTTAGCCAAATAATAATTTATTTCTTGGCTAAATCTCAACTTTTTCGTAACTTTGCGCCAAATAATAACAGATGTCATTATGGAAAAAGCAATAATTGGTCGCAAGAAAGAAATCGCCCGCCTGAAGAAATACATTGCCTCGGACAGGTCTGAATTCATAGCTATATACGGCAGGAGACGTGTGGGGAAGACATTCCTTGTCAAGGAACTTCTGGAGGGACAGTTTGCTTTCAGAATGACAGGAAAGGAAAATTGCCGCATGGCAGACCAGCTATTGAACTTTTCTTATGCCATGGCTGACTTCTTTGGTGAGGAACGAGTGCCCAAGGATTGGACGGAGGCATTTCGGATGCTGTCCAAGGCTATTGAAAGATTGAAAGATGGCACTAAGATTATCTTTATAGACGAATTGCCATGGCTTGACACCCAGAAGTCAAAATTCATCAATGCCCTTGAATATTTCTGGAATAATTGGGCATACTACCGCTCGGACATCAAACTGATAATATGCGGCTCTGCAACATCGTGGATGCTGAATAAGATTATCAATGCACGCGGTGGATTGCACAACCGTGTCACCCACAAGATTCTTGTGTCCCCATTCACATTATATGAAACGGAACAATATTTCAATGCCGGAGGATTTGATTACGAACGCACAGAAATCATTGACTGCTATATGGCTGTTGGTGGTGTGGCATATTATCTTTCCTTATTTGAAAACGATAAGAGCGTGGCAGAGAACATCAATGCACTCTGCTTCACCAAGGGAGGTGAACTATGTGATGAGTTTGACAAACTGTTCAAGTCACTGTTCAAGAAGGCTGACAATTACATAACGGTTATCAATGCCCTGAGCACAGTAGGCAAAGGAATGACCAGAAGTGACATCATTGAGAAAACCAAGTTGACAAACAATGGAAACCTGACCACACTGCTCAATGAACTGGAACAATGCGAGTTCATACGTTCTTTCGTGCCATTCAGGAAAGAGAAAAAGGATATGCTCTACCAGCTGGTTGACCAATTCTCCCTGTTTCATTTCCATTTCATCAAGGGACAAGGCATATTCACCAAGGATTACTGGATGAAAAAGACAGGCACGGCTTCATACAACGCATGGAGTGGCTATGCCTTCGAAACCGTTTGCCTGCATCACATTGACCAGATAGTGGAGGGATTAGGCATCAGCGGCACCATCAACCGCCCCTGTTCATGGGCCTATCGCCCTACAAAGGCAGTAAAAGAGAATGAAGACATTGACGACAAATTGAAGGTAGGGGGACAGATTGACCTCCTCATCGACCGTAGCGACAAGACAATAACCGTCTGCGAGATGAAATATTCAGATGGGGAGTATGAGATAAACAAAGCCTACGACAAGCATGTGCAAGACCGCCTGCGTCTTTTCAAGGATGTGGAGAAGACGACCAAAACGCTGCAAGTGGCATACGTCACCCCCTATGGACTTTATAACAACCAGTATGCACGCAAGGTGAAGAAGCAAATAACGGCCGAGCACCTGTTCAGGCAAATTTAAAATCTTGCTATTACAGGGTTCTTTAACCTGCATTATTCATACTCGTTCCTACTGCAAGGTCTAACTGGCAGCACC
>CAMAGM010000055.1 GCA_945833995.1 uncultured Prevotella sp. | reverse complement strand
TATAAAATATTTGAGAATATATTGAAAAAAGTGTTTTTTTCAAACCCTTTATATATTTTTTTTGTAACTTTGCACTTGGAAATAAAAAAGCAATCCATGGATGATAAAAGCGTTTTTGACAGGTTTTTCCGTGAATGGTATCTTGAGATGGTATATTTCGCATACTTTTTCATTAAAGATATGGAGACCTGTAAAGATATAGCGAGCGATGCTTTTGAATATTTGTGGCGCAATTATGAAAAGGTTGAGGAAGGCTCTGCAAAATCATATCTCTTCTCGTTTGTAAGGACGAGATGCGTTGACCATTTTAGGAAGCAAAACTCACAGAAAGTATATGCTGATTTTGTTAGGCAAATAGCAAACAGACTGACCGAGACGACCTCTGCAGACAAGGAAACGAGGTATGAGAAAATACAGGAGGGTATGGAGTTGTTGACCGAATACAATCTTTCAATCTTCAAGTCATGCTACATCGAGAACAAGTCGTATAAGGAAGTGGCTGCAGAATTGGGGGTCAGTGTGTCTGCAATTCACAAAAACATTGTGAAGGCGCTGAAAACAATAAGAAAATATGTTGCGGCAGCAGGTGACCAATGAACGTCCTTGTCCGTATATTATATAATGGGGTGGATACCACATATTACCACCGCAAACTAAAATGACCAATATTTAACTATGGATAATAAAGACATTGACATTTCAATATCAGAGAAACGGGTATTGGATTTCATGGAATGCAACGGCAAGAATGGCGAAGCGTTGCATGAGAACGACTGTGCCGATATTTGCACTGATATTGCTGGAGTAGAAATAGGGTTGATGAGTCGTGAAAACCCGCTCAACATAGATGTTGAGGAGGAACTCGCAAAGCTTCACCGCCGTCATAGAAACCATAGAGCTATGCGCATATTGTTACCATCGATTTCTATAGCAGCAGCCATTGCCGCCGTTGTCTTTCTGGCTATTAAGCCTTCGTTTGTTGAAAAGCGGTCAGGCTTGCAGAACTACTTGCAGGTCTTTCAGTCTTGCAAGTCAGATTCTACAGTCATGCTGCAAGTTTCCGGACAAACGGAAGCCACGCCCATTGCCATGGCTTATAAAGACCTTGAGATTGCCTATAATGCCTCAGGTCATGAAATAAGGTATGACTCCAAGAGCGACAGGAACCCAACATGTTCAAGAATTAATCACAGGCTAAGTGTACCGAGGGGGAAGTTGTTTAAAGTCGTATTGTCTGACAACACAGAGGTGTATTTAAATGCAGACAGCCATATGGATTACCCAGTCGCATTTGGTGCCAAGCAACGTGTGGTGACTTTGGTAGGAGAAGCGATGTTCAAGGTGGCAAAAGACCCGTCACGCCCATTCATAGTAAAAAGCGGCAATGTTGACGTATTGGCGTTGGGTACAGAGTTTGATGTCCGCAACTACCCGTCAGAGCCTCTTAAAGTGACTCTTGTATCAGGCAAAGTTGAGGTGAGTCACTCTGACAAAAAGCAAGTCCGGGAACTTAATCCTGGTCAGCAAGCCATGGTTGGAAAGTCTATGAGCGTGTCGGATGTAGATGCCGAGGGTGCTGTTTTTTGGAAAGACGGATTGTTCTTTTTCGATGGTACAACGCTAAAGGACATGATGACAGAGATCGGCAGATGGTATAATGTTGACGTGTTCATTGAGAATGAGAGAACTGCAAACCTACGGCTTCATTTCTATGCCGACCGCACACAGGGTATAAGCCATCTTATAGAATTGCTCAATAGCACAGAACGCATACATGCAGTCTATAGTAACGGGCAACTTGTAATTAAGTGACGCAATGACTCAAAAACAGTAGGGATTACTGACATCTTTTCATGTTTTTCTCTTTTTCCCAAAAAAATGTTTCTTGGAGGGTATCCGTTTTTTAATGTTCTCGTATATTAAAAAAACAAGAAATAACAAATTGCATTTTTTGGTATATGAGAGAAAAAAGATTCCGACTTGGTGTTGCCATCCTGGCAATGTTATTCATTCTGTGCGCTATCCCACTTGCCGCACAGGAACGAAAAGGAGAGGGTATCTCCATGGAGTTCAAGAACAAAGACCTGCCCACGTTGTTCAAACAACTTGAAAAGATTTCGGGTTTCCGTGTCATTTTCATCTACAACGATGTGAGCCAGTATCGCTCAACAGGCAAGATTCACAATGCCAATATCGACTTGGCTATGAACGCTATCATAGGCAAAAATCCTTTGAAGTATAGCGTAAAAGGCAAATTCATCAATGTTAGCCCCAAGGAAATAAAGAAGTTGAAAAACGTGAGTGGAACAGTATTGTCCAACAATGATGGTTCACCGATACCTGGAGCGACAGTTGTAGTCGAGGGAACTCAGATTCAGACCATTACTGACGCCAACGGCGTTTTCCATTTGACTGACATCGCGCAGGACAAGACAATAAAAGTGTCGTTCATAGGGATGTTGTCTCAGCACTGTCCTGTTTCCACGGAAATGAATATTAGACTGAAAGATGACCTTGAACAACTGAATGAGATTGTCGTTACAGGATATGGAAATACCGTAAAAGGCAATTTCACGGGTGCGGCGACAACATTGAAGGCCACAGACCTTAATCTCGAGTCGTTCTCTTCTGTTGACCAGATGCTTCAAGGTCTGGTGCCTGGCATGATAGTCCAGCAACAAACGGGAATGGTGGGCGCTTCGCCAAAGATTAGGGTTCGTGGAACTTCATCACTATTGGGAAGTCAGAATCCGGTATGGGTTGTTGATGGCATTGTACAGCGCGACCCACAACCCTTCAACTCAGAAGAAAACACCAAGTTTTCCATAGACAATGATGATATCACGCAACTTGCCGGAAATGCCATTTCCTGGCTTAACCCTAATGATATTGAGACGATAACAGTGCTTAAGGACCCTTCTGCCACAGCCATTTATGGTTCGGAAGCCGCTAACGGCGTTATTGTCATCACTACAAAACGTGCCAACAGCGGCAAACTGTCAGTTTCTTACAGTGGTGACTTCACGATAGGTCAACGCCCAAGCTATGGGCTATATAACCAAATGAATTCAAACGAGATAATGCAGTTGGGACATGAGATGTATGAGGACCGTGTGTCTTACCCCTCTACAATCCTTCCTGTAGGATATGCGGGATTGATGCAAAGTTATTTGAACAAGGAGATAAGCAAAGCGCAATTCGACAATGAATACACACGATTGTCGGGTCTGAACACCGATTGGTTCTCGGCGTTGTTCAGAAACTCGTTTAGCCACAAGCACAGCATCAGTCTCAGCGGAGGTTCAAACATAATTCAGAACCGCACCTCACTCAGTTTTACAGAAGAGAACGGTGAGGCGAAAGGCAATGACAATGAGATGTTCTCCGCAACCTCAAACACATCAATGAATTTTCTGGACAACAAATTGAAAATAAATCTCCTGCTTACGGGAACATATAGAAAGACCACAGGTTTTGCGTATGGTGTTGACCCATTCAACTATGCATATGGTACGAGCCGTGCCATACCACTTTACAATGAAGACGGAACACTCTATTATCACGAGAAATGGGCAGATGAATCAAGTACCGTAATTGACAACAAGAACAGCTATAGATACAACATCCTGAACGAACTTGACAATACTGGCAGCGAGAGCACAACAAAGCGCTGGGGAACAACGCTGAGTGCCAATTGGGAAATACTTCCATCACTCGAATATCAAGGTTTGTTCTCTTACAACACTTCATCGACAGAAACGAAATCATACGCCACGGAACGCTCTTTCTACTCCACATCATTAAGAGGCTATGAATATGGAGCATACAGCAGTTCTGCACCAGAAATAGACTATTCCCGAATGCCATTCGGTGGACTGCTTGAAACAGGGCTGACAGACATAACGTCGATAACAGTGCGCAATGCTCTCGTATTTGACAAGTTGATAAAGGATGTCCACAGACTTACCGCACAAGTCGGCATCGAGACAAATGCAGTCAAAACACGAGGTAACACCATGAAACGTTATGGCTATCTGAGAGATAGAGGGGAAACATTCGTCAATCTTCCAATACAGTATATGGATCTTATCTGGAATGAACTTGAAGAAAACCCATTGGTAAGGGGTGAGGCAAACGTACTGAACAAGGTGAACAATAAACTGAGCGAATATGCCATTCTTGCCTACACCTTCGACAATCGCTATGTTGTTAACCTCAATGCACGCCTTGATGCCTCAAACCGTTTCGGACAGGACAAGAACAACCGTTTTGAACCTACTTGGTCGGTTGGAGCAAAGTGGAGAGTCGCATCAGAAAAATTCGCGAGAGACATCAGTTGGTTAAACAATCTCGACCTCATCGCCTCATACGGTTTCCAGGGTAATTCGGTGGAGACAGTCTCACCTTATCTGATAGCCAAGGATAGCGGCATCAACGAATATTACAATGACTATATTCTGACCATCAGCTCGCTGCCATATCCTGACCTTGGATGGGAAAAGACCAAAACCTACAATTTCGGTATAGACGCAACATTCTTTGGCGGAAGACTGAACCTCACGGCAAACTATTTCCGAAAAGTAAGTGATGTCCTTACCTCACGCAACGTTCCTTTTGAGAATGGAGTTCAGAAGGCTGTTGTTGGTGGCGGTGAGATAACAAACAGTGGATATGACTTTGTAGTCAACGTTGTTCCTATCCGAACAAGGGATTTCACATGGCAATTGTCTTTGAATACCAGTGTGACTAACAACTCGCTTGACAAGAACCAGCGTGTCAACACCCTCAACGACTACATCAACGGAACAGCAGGAATCAATGGTGAGGCTTACTCTACTTTTTATTCCTACAAGTTCAAGGGACTTGACGAGACAACAGGCCAACCAATGTTTGAGAACATGGATATTGAAGGTGGAGAGGACCCAAGAGCTTATCTCGTAAAGTCGGGAAAATTCCTTCCTGATTTCTCTGGTGGCCTGAACATGCAGTTCAAATATAAGGCTTTTACCCTTTATGCGCTGTTCAACATCCAGTGGGGAGGCCATGGCAGACTCCCTGCTCTTTATGACACCTCGAACAATTACGGCATACCAACCCCAGAACAAAACGTGTCGCGTGACTTGATGGACAGATGGCGCAAACCAGGCGACAACACCCAAATCCCGTCAATCCCCAACTCGTCGGCATATCTGCAACTTCCCAACACAGCTACTGTGGAAAGCAGCGAAGCATGGTTGTACGACATGTACAACAAGTCTGACGTAAGAGTTGCAAAGACCGACTTCATACGTTGTAACTCACTTTCGCTTGCCTACGACTTTGGCGACAATATACTCTCTAAGTTCTATGCCAAGCGATTGCAGTTGAAGTTCACCCTCGCCAACCCGTTCCTATGGGTTTCTGACAGCAAATGGAACGGTATAGACCCTGAGACTGGGAATTGGCCGGCAAGACGCATGGCAACAATGTCACTCAAGGTGATGTTTTAAAAAATGGAAACATAGCAAATCGCAACAATAAATGTACGACATTATGAAGAAATATAAATATATACCATTGCTTTTCGTGGCAATAATGGGAATGGCATCATGCTCTGACTTCCTCAACGAGGAGTCTGGTGATGAGGTAATAGTAAAAACGGCGGCAGACTATAAAGAGCTCCTGCTTGGGTCAGGCTATCCATCACCGACGGGAAAACTCTACAACGTTCTTTACTTGCTCGACGATGACTATATGTTGAATGAGAAATCCATGTGGGATCCCAATACTGACTACGCTGGAGCTGTCAGTGCCTATCCTTTTTTCACTTGGCAGCCAGACATGTGGGAAGACCAAAACGTAAACAAGACGTATTACGACGACGTGTACTCCATGACTTATGAGCGTATAGTTGGAGCCAATGCAGTACTCGACGGAATTGACAACGCCACAGGAGGAAGCCGCAAGGACATTGACATCATCAAGGCAGAGGCATTGGCGTTGCGCGGATATTATTATTTTATGCTTGTAAACATCTTTGGCAAACCATACTGCGTTGATAAAGGGTCACTCGGCGTTCCGCTCAAACTCAATGCCGACATGGAGACATCGGGTCTTAAAAGGAATACAGTAGAAGAAGTATATCAACAAATAGTTGCCGATCTGGAGGAATCATCCGCGCTACTGAAGCAGTATCCAAAGACAAGAGGTGACTTCCGCTTCAACATACCCTCTGTAAACATAATCCTGTGCCGTGTCTATCTACAGATGGAGAACTGGGACAAAGTCATAGAGGCAGCCACAAACTCCATAGACAATGGCAACCCAATAAGCAACTACACTCTCTTGCCTGCAAAATATGGGACTTTCGCCACTTACGACTATTCAGAAGTGGAACTTCTCTATGGCAATGGCTACTCAACTTGCTCACTGCCTGGGTTCAAAGTGTCTGACGAGCTCCTTTCGGAATACGCTGAGAATGACACACGCAAAACATTATGGTTCAACAATGGGAATGTTTACAAAAAACGCCTCGGCAGCAAGCGTACACCTACCAATGCCCTACGCATATCCGAAGCATACATAAGTCGTGCGGAGGCTTATGCAAGGAAAGGTGATGCTGCCAATGCATGGAAAGACCTCAATCATCTACGCGAGAACAGATATACCGATTATAAAGCCAACCAACCTACAGATATCAGTGACCTCCTGAACGAAATTTTGAAAGAGCGCAGGTTGGAACTCTGTTTTGACGAGGTCAGATGGTTCGACTTACGTAGGAACGATATGCCTGCCATCACCCACCTATATAAGACAAAACAAGTTGACCAATGGCAAAAATTTGTATTGAAAGACAATGATGCCATGTACACTCTTCCATTACCAAACGAGGTGATACAGGAAAATCCATCATTGAAGCAAAATGAGTCGGCAACCTTGCCAACCCGAACACCAATCGAATAAAGACTGAAGCAACAAGCTTCTCACGGAAACATCCAAAGAATCCACATATCAAATAATTATTCAGATGAAAGCAATAAACATGATAAAAAAAATCATATTGGCGGTCGTGGCAATTACCACATTGGCATCTTGCAACGACGACAACGACCTTGGCGAAATCAAAGTGCCAGGGTCTGACTACACCCTGCCTCAAGGCGGAAACAGTGATGCAGACGCAAAGATTCTGTCGCTTTACAACACGTATGACAGTTATTTCCTTTACAAATTCACGGAAAAGGATTTCAATTGGTCGTTGATAGAGAACACTTCCTCCTCATACCAGTTTGAACCCATTGCCCCGGAAAATGTGAGCAACCTACTCGATATGATACAGATAGGATGGCTCGACCTCTACGATACAGCCTTCCTTAAAAGATACATGCCAAAATATGTCATGCTTACGGGAAAGCTGCAGACCTTGGTTGAAGATTGGTGGTCCTCTACATGGGTTGACGTCACGGCACGGTGCATTGACAACCAGATTGCCATTGCCGACGTTGCCAAACCAGTCAGTTCAATGACATCTGAAGAGAAACGCTCGTTCAAGAACTATCTTCAAGCTACATTCCTGAACTATTGCATTTCAACAGGTGCGATAATAGTACCCGAAGAGTTCTACACCATAAGTGACTACTCTGCCAATCTTTATTGGGAGCCTGAAATGAAAGCGAGGGAAAACGGCTTCGTCTATAATCCACAAACCGACGAGGAGTGGAGTACTGTCTATTGGTCGCTAAGCCAATCGCTTGATGTCAATGCATACGTGGCCTCGCTCGCCTATCGCACAGAGAGTGAATGGGCAGAGGATTTGAATTATCCTCTCGTCAAGAAAAAGTATGACCTGCTTGTCGATGCATTCGCTAAGGTCGGTATAGACATAAAACGAATTGGTAATCAAGACTTCAAATAACTCTAATAATCATCTATAATTAAAAGAAATGAAAACAAACAAATTATTTTGTGCAATACTGGCAGTAGCAGTATTGTCGCTGAATGCAAATGTCTTGTCGGCGAAGAAGAAAGAGAAAAGCGAGACGAAAAAGGAGACTCCCCAAAAGAGTCCTTATCAAAGACTGCTTGACAAACCAGGTAGAACCACTGCCAATGGCAATTTCCTAACTCTCCACAAAGTGGATAGTAAAATATTTGTAGAGATGCCTGTGAAATATCTTGGACGAGACGTTCTGCTGGCATCAACTATTGCCGAAACGGGAAATTCCCGTATTGCCACGCTGGGCTATAAAAACACAGACCCACTGCACATTAGATTTTGCAGAATGGATAGCTCAATTGTTATCAAGACTGTCAACTCTCTCACTGAAGGTGAAAAAGAACTTCAAACCGCAATAAGCCGCAGCTATGCAGAACCATTTTTCAGAAAATACAAAATTGAGGCATGGGACAAGGACTCCACCTGCGTAGTGTTCAACATGACTGACCTATTCATGGGTGACGAGGAACTGCTGAAACCTTTAGTGGAAAAGTTTAGTATCCTGGATGTGAAGTCCACACATAAACCTGCGCTTTGTGCTTTGGGTGAAATCAAGTCGTTCGACGATAACGCAACAGTGGAGTCTTATTTGACTTACGACTATTCCATAAAGTTCATGACCAGTGATGTGGCAAAAAGTAAAATAACCGTGAAGGTCAACCGCACACTTCTACTTCTTCCAGAAGAAATGATGAAACCAAGGATTGCCGACACAAGAGTGGGCGTATTCCTTACACAGAAGCAAAACGTCACGATGAAGAAAGACGGAATCGACGATTATGCTCTGGCAAACAGATGGCGTCTTGAACCATCCGACATGGAAGCATGGCAGGCAGGAAAACTTGTCGAGCCTAAAAAGCCCATCGTATGGTATATAGACGATGCTTTCCCCGAGGCATGGAAAGAACCGCTGAAGAAATCGGTGACCATCTGGAACAAGGCTTTTGAGAAAATAGGATTCAAGAATGTTATGCAGGCCGTCGATTTCCCCAAAAACGACCCCGACTTTGACCCTAACAATCTGAAATACTCTTGTATAAGATACGTTCCCATAAGTGTGGAGAATGCCATGGGACCTTCATGGGTTGACCCACGCACTGGTGAGATAATCAATGCTACAGTGCTGGTTTACAACGACGTGATAAAACTCATTAACAATTGGCGTTTCGTTCAGACGGCACAACTTGACCCTGATGTGAGATGCAAAAAAATGCCAAAGAGAATTGTTGACGAATCATTGACATACGTCTTTGCGCACGAAATAGGGCATACCCTCGGACTGATGCACAACATGTCGGCATCGAGTGTCTTTCCTGTTGATTCACTCCGTTCTGTCTCATTCACCCAAAAATACGGTACGACTCCATCAATAATGGATTACGCACGTTTCAATTATGTCGCACAACCAGAAGACAAAGGTGTAAGATTATCCCCACCAGACATGGGTGTATATGATGAGTATGTCATAAAATGGCTCTATTCCCCAATTCCTGGCAATCTTTCCGTTGAGGAAGAAGCAAAAGTGCTTGAAAAATGGGTGGACGACAAAGCGGGGAACCCAATCTATCGTTATGGACGGCAACAAGTCTATTCACGCTATGACCCGAGCGCATTGGAAGAAGATTTGGGAGATGATGCTGTTAAGGCTGGAGATTATGGAATAAAAAACCTTAAATACATCCTTAAAAATCTTAACACATGGATTGACAACGACGAATCCACAGCACATCGCCAGGAGCTGTACGATGCAATTTGCTCACAATACCTAAGGTATCTGAACAACGCTTTGGTTAATGTCGGAGGCATTTATATCACGGAAATAAAGGACGGAACATCGGGAAAACGCTGGATGCCTGTCCCCTCGAAGAAACAACACGAGGTGTTGATGTGGGTCATTAATCAAATCAAAGACAGTGAATGGCTTGATGACAAAAATGTAACCAGCATATTCCCTTTATCGCTCAACAAATCACTGACTCTGAAAGGGAATATTGGCAGAAAACTGTTCGGACTTGACAACAAGGTACTGCTATGCTCACACATAAGCAGCGATTCCTACACACAGTCAGAATACTACGATGACCTGTTCAATGGTATATGGAAAGAGACAAGAGGTAGGAAACAGCTAACTGCTGGTGATAAGCTGCTTCAAAGACTATCGTTGCAGGAATTGTCAAAAACAATGAAGAAAATAACTGGCAAAAGCAGCTTCTCACTAAGTGAAAGCATCTCTGCCTATGCTCCTACAGTAGATGAAATAGCACTTTATGGACTTGACCCTACTGGGTATGTGGGTAAACATCTAGACGAGCTTATGCTCGTTGAAGAGGAAAATGGCAGAGGATACATAACCACACTGCTGGAACAGCCAAGGCAGTTTGGTGATAAAAGCGATTTCGGACTTCAGCCAGAAGTAAATACCGACGCCATTGATGAGTCTGTTGCATATCGCGCTATGATGATTGACAAAATAGAAGCGCTGGTAAAGACACGACTAATTTCTGCTCACCCTAATGACAAGGCGCACTACAAATCTATACTGTTGATAATAAAATCTCTTAAATCAAAATAATCGAGTAGGTCAGAAGCTTATATCTTCTGACCTACTTTCGTTTCACGTCACTATTGCCCAACGGCACTACAGGCTTCGAGGATGTCGAGTTCTACTATGCGGAGGTTTACGGCTCCTTTAGCCGTTGCCACACGATCCAACTCTCCTGCCTTGCCACCAGCCAACTCTGCTGTGTCGCCCTTTTCCATCTTGTTTGCCACAGGACCGAGCATCCTTATCGTCAGTTGGTTGCTGACGACTGGTGTTGGAATGTCAAAATGGACATATCCCAACGATGGTTCGGTGATGCCTTCCCACACTTTTGTCTTGCCGGCATAGATTGCCAACGGATAGCGTAGGAGACGCCAACCAGAGAGTTTCATCGTGATTTTGCTCACTTTCGCCTTACGCTCAAGAGTATATGTTATCCATGCATTCTCGCGCTTGCCATCGCTCTTCCACTCCGTCAGCTCGTTGTCGTCGTACGACGATGACACATTCTCCACGTTGGAACCTGCCACGGCACTTGTGACCGCTACAGTGCGGAAACGGTCGGAGTAGGACGGTGTGGAAGGAGTCTCGCCTCGGTAGAGTCGGCATGGCAGCGTGAGCTGCGGAAGGGGATTGTCGCCTGCGGACATTGTACTAAAAGTGAGTTTGGCAGGACGGACACCTTCTGCCCAGGCGTAAAGGGAGACATCGCCAGCGTTCACGGTGGAGCGCAACAGCACACGGTTTACGCCACACTCCACTGGCAACGACATGGCTCCCACACAGTTGCCGCTGTCGTTCTTGCTCATACCGCCTATCCATTGTGCCTCGCCGTGGAAGCCGAAGTTGACCACGCGGTTGTCGAGCGGACAACGGCGGCCATCCTTGTCAACCACCTCTACCTCGACGAGAACCATGTCTGCCCCGTCGGCCTTCGTTCCCTCCGGATTCCCAATAGCCTTCAAACGTATGGCATGAGGCTCACCAGCGGTCACTCTCTCGTCGCGGCTACCGTTGCTTGCAACTGCCACGACCTTTCCACTCTCAAACTCCACGTCGTCGAAAGTAAATAGATACTGATGGCTGCGAGTGCCCTTCCCCTTGCTCTTGCCATTGACGAAAAGCTCAACATCCTCGGCATTAGACACCACATAGACAGGCTTCCGCACACCTTCACCATAATTCCAATGACCTATGATATGAGTGCGTGGAGTTTCCGGCTCTACCCATCCGTCCCACATCACCTGATGCACATAGAAAGCGTCCTTTGGCAGGCGCATGGCATCAACCACTCCACTGCTGCGGAAGTTCGACTCTCCACGGTGATGGGTATTGGTGTCGCTGAACACTATCTTCACGCCTCCAGCCGACGAGCGTCTGCCTCCTCCAGGGCGTTCGTTCCAATATTCCTCCCATCGGCGCACCATCTCGATGGCAAAAGCATCCATGTTGTGGTTGTATTCATTGGCTGGCTTGCCTCGATAGAGAGGTCCGTCGCCCTCCTTGTGATATGGATATGACTGCTCGTCCCAATATTTGCGCAGACCTTCGTCGCGGCAATATTCCATTGCCCACATAGGATGCTTGCCCGACTTGTTTATATAGAGCATCTCGCCTCCATATTCTGCCTCGTCGATGTCGAGCATCTCGCGCGACCCGATGGCTCTGCCACCATGAGGGTCATACTTGTCGCGAATGGCTTTCAACTCCAGCATGTGCTCGCGTGAGATGCTCTCGTTTCCACCCTCATAGAACAGAATGGAGGGGTTGTTGCGGTTGTAGATGATAGCGTCGCGCATGAGTTCCAAGCGTTGGTTCCAGCGTGGGCCTGTCACGTCTTTCTCGGCATCACCTGCGGGCATTGCCTGTATCAAGCCCACTCGGTCGCACGACTCCACGTCCTGCTTCCATGGCGTGACGTGCATCCATCTCACGAGGTTCGCACCCGACTCCACCATGAGTGCGTTGTTGTAGTCGCTGAGCCACGCGGGAACTGACAACCCTACGCCAGGCCATTCGTTCGACGTGCGTTGGGCATAGCCGTGCATCATTATCACGCGGTCGTTGAGCCAGATCTTTCCCTCCCCAAAACGTGTCTTGCGGAATCCTGTGCGAGTGACTACGCTGTCTGCCAGCTTCCCGTCTTCTGTCCTTAGCATTGTCTTTATCTTGTAGAGATAACCGTAGCCCCACGACCAGAAGTGCAGCCCCTTGAGAGTGTCCTCGGCAGAGAGCGTGGCTGTTTGTCCCGCCATTACGGTAGCTGCCTCGCCGTTGAGTGTGGCAATGAGCTTTCCCTCAGCGTCGGTCACTTCTGCAACGAGCGACAGACGGAGGTCTTCCTTGCCCTCGTTCCTCACCTCCGACTCGGCATGAACCCTTGCACTACGGCTGTTTATGTCGTAGTCGGTGGCATAGATGTAAGTACCCGTGGTGCCAAGGTTGCTGAACAGCGGCAGTGTCTGATAGACCATGCCTGTGACATGAAGGAACACGTTTTTGGGTATGCCTCCGTAGTTGGCGTTGAAGTTTCGGTCGTTCCACTGATAAGGGCTATCGTGCTTGCGCGACCTATATTTCCAGTTGTTGTCGCAGCGCACCGCCAACACGTTCTCACCTTCCTTAATATAGGGAGTAAGGTCGAAACCGCAAGCCATCACTCCGTTTTCGCTAATGCCCAACAGCTGTCCGTTGAGGTAGAAGTCGGCACCCTGCCTTACTCCCTCAAACTCCACGAACACCTTTTTCTCCTTCAAGTCAGCTATGGTGAAATGTTTTCTATACCATACTATGGTGTCGGTCAGCTCTACTATGTCCTTTCTGAAAGCCTCATCGCCATTGAAAGCGTAGGGCAGCGTCACCCTCTTCCACCGCGTGTCGTCATATCCGATTTGATGTCCATCTTCGATGTCGCCCACTTTCAACATCCATTCGGCGTTGAAGTTAATTTTTTGTCTCTCGGCAGCCTGTGTCGTGGCTAATGCAATAGCGAGAAACAGCAAGGAAAGAATGGTTTGTTTCATTGTCTTTAAATATGTTGTTCTATGTCTCAAGATAGCGGAAGTGTGTGAGACCTATTTGGAAGGAGTCGCCGTGATAGAGTGTGACACTCTTGCCCTCGGCGATGGTGCGGTTGTGGAAATATACCTCGCCATCGACCACATAGAGACGTGGTACGCCACGCTCAAGCCTAATTTCGGCATGTACTGGGGCAATGTTGCTCTGAAGGTCCCATGTTATTTGGAGCGTGCAGTTGATGGATTTTCCTATCGTCACCACACTGTTTGGTGAGGTGCGCAGCCACTTATAGAGGGCAATGTCCATTTGCTTTATCGGTCCTGTTGCTTGCAGGAAATAGTGCTCGCTGCGGGGCATCTCCTTGGCTATGCTCACTGCTATGCCCACGGCAAACGCCATGTAGGCAAGGAGCAGCAGCACCATCTGCGTGATATTCTCCATCTCGCAGAACAGTCCCCATACCAAAGTGCTGATACAGCCAACGCCGATGGAGTAGAAGATGTGGCGCTTCTGTGGGCGCAGACGCGTGCGCCAGGTGGAGCAGAAGGCTATGGCGGCAGCTGATATGGTCCATGGAATGACGTCGAAGAGTACGGTTCCGTCGTAAAGGTCACTGACGTTCACTATGCCGCACTCTATGGCGAACGATGCCAAAGCGAATAAACCTGCCGCTGCGGCACGGCAAACGACCTCTGCTACCATGTGCTTCCACTGTCGGCGATGGATGGTTAGGATGGAGAACACCAGCGTTAGGAAGAACGAGATGTAGAGTCCGAACACTGGAAGATGGTAGAGACGTGCGGACATTGGTTCGCTGATGCCTGCAATGGTGTTGAGCAAGTCGTAGGTAAGGCCGTGGTGGAACAGCACATAGCACGACCAGCTGAAAATGGAGACACAGATGGACAGGAGAATCCATTTCATGTAGAAGCTCGCGTTGCGGAGGTCGAGAATGTTCGACTGGTTGTAGTAGTGCGAGCCCTCTGGGCAGTGGATGCCATGCTCTGGGCAACGGTGTCCGTTCTCCTCCCAACACTCGACATGGGTGACGTGCTTGCACTTCACCACTATCTTGTCGCCAAGGGCGAAAGGAGCCTTGCACAGATAGCACTCGCCAGGCACCTGGATGTTGTCAACACTCATGTTTGGACCAGTGTATTTCATCACATAGCGGCGGCGGAAGATGATGTAGCTGAGGAATGGCCACACAATCTGCAGTATGATATAGCAGAGGAGCAGTATGGCTATGCCCATGACGATGCCCTGCAGCGCGATGCTTGGCAATGGGCGGTCGCCGATGTGCTTTGGCCTGTAGATGTTGGCTATCTTGTATTCACCGAAAGTTGATGCCACGAGGCTGTCTGTCTTGGTGGTGAAGCTGATGTTGATGTAGCGTTTGTTGCCGAAGTAGTATTTCTCCTCGGGGTTGCGTAGCCTGATGATGTAGTCGTCGTAGTCGATGTTGAACGACGAGAGTATGAAGTCGTCGAGATTTACCTTCTTGAACGACGATAGCGTCTGTCCGTTCGACTGCTGGCACAACATCTTCAACATGTTGTTCTCGTTTATCTCGGAGTCGTCGGTAGCAGACAGGTCGAGGTAATATACCGAGAGGTTCTGCGGAATGTTTCGTGCCTGCCTTATGAGCTTCTCCTGCACGGCGAAATGGTCGGGGTCGAGAGGATAGTCGTCCTCGTCATAGACGTTGCCGTCGGTGAAGAGCATCAGCAGCTTGTAGTTTGCCGCAATGGATGAGGAGTCGCGATCCGAAGTGAGTCGGGTGACCATTTCCGACACAGAGCGGTAGATATAGGGCGGCAGCACCTCGCCTTCCTCGGAATAGATGTTGGAGCGCAGTGGCGACTGTGGCGAGATGTAGTTGTCAACGATGTAGTCGGTGGCAGGCATGGTGGGCGAGATCTTGCCCTCCGACAGCATGAAGGTGAGGAAGAGGTTGTCGTTGCAGAACAGCTTCTTTATAGTCTTCACATACTCGCGCTGCTGGGAGATTTTCTTCAGCGACTGTGTGAGGTCAACGAGTACGTGCATCACCAGTCCACGCTTCTTCACCTGCTCTGGTGCGATGCTCTGTATGGAGACGAGCTTTGGATAGACCGCCGGCATGCAGGGAATGACATGTGCGTGGTATTCCTTCACCTTGATGTTGTAGAGCGACGTGTCGGCAAGGTCGCGCAGTTCTATCGACCCGTTTACCCTTGCGTGCATCTCTATGTCGCGGCAGTCGTCGGAAATGCGCATCGACGACACCATCATACCCTCAGACTCTGGTGTGGCCTGTGTTATCACGTTCTTTACCCTCGTTGTACATGCCGTGAACAGCATAGCTATCAGCGCAAGGCATATCGTGGGTATCTCACTGTTTGTTTTCGTCATCATCTCTTTGTATTTTTTTGCCGCCTCTCGGGCTGCCTTTATTTCCTTTATCTTGCTTTGCACCATAGTGAGGAACATGAGTATTATGGCTACTCCCGCGAATGTGAGAATATAGTCCTTTATCCTCTCTATGGGCGACTTGTATTCCATTGCCTGTATAGCCTCCGACTTTCCTTTCAGCTCCAGGTAGCGTTCCTCCACTTTCCTCATACGCTCCTTTAACTGTGGGTTTATGTCGGCTGCAGTCTTGGCGTCGGCAAACTGCTTGTCGAGGTCCTGAGCGAGCAGTTGCTCCTCGGTCTTAACCTTTGCGAGCATCTCGGCTGTCTGCGGCACGAGGGAGTATTCGAGTGCCTCATTCTCAAGCTTGCCGTAATGCTTGGCTATCGAGGGCAAGGCAGCCTCAAACTTCTCGAACGCCGCCAGTGCCTCAACTCGCTCTCCTTGTTTGGCGAGCGAGTCGGTGACAGCCTGCGAGAGGGTCTTGTACTGCGACACCAACTCAAGCAGCACCTCGCTCTGCGACATCTCCCCGTTGGTTAGCGAGGAGAAGGCTTCCCATCGGGTGTTGAGGCTTGTCATCTTCTGGTTGAGTGCGACGAGCTTCTGCTTCTTTGCCTTCGGTATGTCGGACGACATGGCGTCAAGCTCCTTTAGGAATCCCTCTATAGTGGAGGATATTTCCATGAGCACAGCCTCGTCGAGCGGACTGACATCGGCTGATGCGGCATCTTCTGCTGCGGCAGCCTCGGTGTCGTCGGTCTCCTCGGAGTCGGCGTAGGCGGCTTGCGGCAGTGCTGTCAGAGTGACGAGGCAGACAAACTGCACAAAGAGGTTTCTGAATAATTCTTTTCTCATAGTTTCATTGTTACGGAAAGGAAATACTCCTCTGCTTTTCTAAACACGGCGAATGCCTTGCGTTGCTCCTCGTTCCGCAGTCCCTTGCTTGAGACGTTGGCATTGGCAATTCTCATTATGTCGCGTCCAAGGTTTCGGAGATCCCTAATCTCGGTATGGTCGCGCGACACCATTATTGTTGCCACTATGTCGTCGAGTCGCTTGGCTGCGCTCAGCAGAGTCTCGGCGCTTACGCCGATGGATGCCGACAGTGCCGATGCGCTGTTGTCAGTGGCGATGAATATGCATGGGGCTTTGGATATGGAGTCAATATAGTTGTTGTATGTCCTATAAGCCCTCATGAGGTTGCCGCAATGGGTGGAGTCGGCAATGGGGCTGTATTGTGACAATAGATACTGGCGGTGCTGGTTGAAGATGTTCACCTCGGTCTGGCTCGTCGCCTTGCCCGTAGGGCACGACTTAAGGAGTCTGTGGTATGCGCCGCGTATGATGTCGATCCTCGCCTCCATGCTGTCAACCGCAGCCTGCATGGCGAAGCATGGGTCGCGCTTTATCCTCACGTTGTAGGTCGTGGCAAGGTCGTTGTCGAGAACGAACCTGTAGTGTAGCGTCTTTCCCTTGTTGCGTTTCTCCTCAGCGGCAGCCATCTCCTCCTTGGTGTCGAGCACGAGGATGTTGCGCAGCGTGAACGAGACCTTGTTGGCGGTGGGTGCCACGATGAATTTCCTCACTATGGAGTCGGGCGTGAGCTGTGTCGTGCCTATCTCCATTGGCGTGAGGTTGGCTGACACGTTGGTGAGCCACTTGTTGAAAAGGTGCTTCTTGCGGGGTTTGCTGAACGACTTCACTACAGGCGACGTGAGCTTGTATTTCGTCTTTGGCTCGGTGAGAGTGGGATAGCCAAGACGCTCAGGTCGCAGGGTCCGGCGACTCCAGAAGCCAGTGAACGCCTTCTTCCGTTGGGTGTCTTCTCGGAACACGAAGAGTTGGCGCGAGCCGACAAGCGAAAGTGTCAGCTCGTTGTTGACCTCGTCGAACGTCATGTGTACGGTGAGGTCAAGTCCCTTGTCGT
>CAMAGM010000054.1 GCA_945833995.1 uncultured Prevotella sp. | reverse complement strand
TCGTATGCCATCTTGTCCGTCAGGAACAGAGCCTCCCTGCGTGCCTGTTCGTAGCTCATTGCGTTGGCGGATGCCGTGAAGGTCATCAGTGCTACTATTGCCATCAATATCTTTTTCATAATCGTAATTTTTTAAAAGTTCGACATGTTTTCTTATTTCTGCTGCAAAGTAACAACATTTTCCGCACCCTTACAAAGGATTTTCCCTAAAGCCAAAGGGGAAAATCCCTATTGCGGTAAATAATCCTATTCAACAGTTGCCAATCAACGCACATACTAATGTCTTAACTCCTTAACTTCTTAACTCCTTAAAACTTCTACAAGCCTCAGTTATGGGACATTGCTCGCAGTGTGGCTTACGCGCTGTGCAGATATAGCGGCCATGGAGCAGAATCCAGTGGTGGGCAAGTCCAAGTTCCTCGTGCGATATGTATTTGCTCAGTCGTTGCTCCACTTTGAGGGGAGTGTTGTCGTCCTTGTTCACCAGGCCTATCCTGTGGCTCACTCTGAACACATGCGTATCCACAGGCATTGCCCCTTGCCCGAAAGCCACCGAAAGCATCACGTTTGCCGTTTTCCTGCCAACCCCAGGCAGCGAGGTCAGTTCCTCCAGCGTCTGAGGCACTTCTCCTCCAAATTGGCTTACCAGTTGTCGTGCCATCTCCGCAAGGTGTTTCGATTTCGAATTGGGGTATGACACACTTTTCACCAGCTCAAAGATATCCTCTGCCTCCGCCTCTGCCATTGCCTCGGCTGTAGGGTAGTGGCGAAAAAGCTCAGGAGTCACCATGTTCACCCGCTTGTCGGTGCACTGCGCGCTAAGCATCACGGCCACCAGCAGTTGGAACTCGCTGCCAAAGTCAAGCTCCGTAGTAACATTAGGCATCTCCTTCCTGAAATGCCTCAATATCGTCTCATATCTCTCTTCCCGTTTCATAATTATATATCCCTTTTCTTTTTATAGTTTATCTGCTACAAAGTTACAACTTTCCCATCAATTCTCCAAGTGTTTCACATTATTTCTTTCTTTAGTTTAAAAGAAAAGTATTCAGACTTCCTAAAAGTTTGGAAAATGTATAGTATCTCTATTTCAGAACGGTCTTTGAAAGAATAGGCATTACTTATGAATTTATATACTCATTCTTTTAAGGTGGGTTCTATAAATTCGCTTTGTTGTATTTTTGTTTTTTAGTCGAGGGCAGATTGAAAGTTGAAGAAGGAGTGTAGCGGGCTACACGACTGATGATGCTTTCAATATGCACCGAATAAAAACAAAAAGACGACAAAACGTTTGCCCACAAAAATAACAATACTACGGTGGGAATTTATAGAACCCACCTTAAGAAATACGAAAGTATTAGTAATTGTATGACAATAGGCAAAGTAAAGTTCCCCCACAGCCTTGCCAATTTATATTTCACGGCGTGCAACGTACGTTTCACGCCGTGGGATATACGTTTCACGGCGTGAAATGTACGTTGCACGACGTGAAACATAACACAGAAAGGCAGCAAGCAAATAATAATCCCCAGTTTGTATAAATATAAAGAACCCATAGGGGAAATTAATTGTTAAACGTTAAATCCTTTTTCGTTCACTTTTGCCTCTCTACTTCCTTCGAGATGGTCTCGGGATGCCTTCGAGACGGTGACGTGACGCTTTGTGTTCATTCTGCTGCGACAACGTTACGTTTTTAATTGCAAATATGCAATTATATTCTAACTATTATTCCATTAATAAACTCAACAACTAAACATGCGTTGTTTAGTTGTGTTAAAGTGTCGAAGTAGGAAAATGTTATGGGAAATTAAAAAAGTTGCCAAAAAGTTTGGTGGTTTCATATTTATTTCTTATTTTTGCCCAGACTTATGCAAGTCGCTCAACTTGTTTGGGCTTCTAAGCCAATAGTGTTTGGCTCCGCATTTGTCTCTATTTATGGGAAAGCGTCTTCATGCGCTTTGTTTCTGACGTCTGAAATCTGGAAAATTTCATATGCTGTCAGAACATAGCAACGATAGATGCTCATGTAGCAGTTTGTACATGATTCTATGCACAGAAAGCGGACTATTCAAATGGTTTGCAATTATGTGTTATAGATGATTATATAAACTATTCTGCGTGGGTTCTGAGTTGCCTGTTCTTCAGCATAGGGTATTCCAGAACCTCAGACGTGGGACAGGCAAATGTCAGGTTCCACGCATTTTCATTCATAGGCTCACCTATTAATTAAATAACAACCTGCCGACTCCGAGAACCTATAGGCAAACAAAAAACAAATTATTATGAGTTTCAAACAATTATTATTCGCCTTTTGCACTTGTGCAGTATTTTCGGCATGTAGTAATGATGAGGCAACAAGCCAAAGTGCAAGCCCAATCAAGCTGAGAGCTGGCATCAAGTCGTTGACGACAAGAGCAGACGCTTCAAGTTCAAAACTGCAAGGAACTACGTTCAACGATGGTGCAAAGGTAAGAGTGAGTTTTTTTCAAGGCAGTACATCTTATTCTTCTGATTTGACGTACACAGTTGCCGCCGATGGTTCAATGTCAACAACTGGCAGTGTACCAAATTTTCCTGCTTCTGGTGGTTTGACAGTAAGAGCCGTACATCCATCAACCGCTGAATATACATTTGATGGAAATGAGTTCGACTTCACGGTCTCAACAGACCAAAGCAATGAAACAGGTTATTGCAACAGCGATTTCATGTATGCTTACGCAAATAGTAGCACAAATGACATTAGCCTTAATTTTGTACATGCACTCAGCAAACTTGTGATTAAATTGGACGTAGGTAGTTCAGGACTAACTGCAACCAATGCTACTGATTTTAAATTGCAAGCTGCAACAGGAGCACGTTTTAGAATCTCAAATGACGAATTTACTGATTTTGGACTCTCTAATGGACCAACAACAATTTCATTGGGCAACCACACAACAACTGATGGAGTTGCCTGCATAATACCGCCTCAGTCAATATATTCTGGAACATCATTCATCACATTTAAGCTTGCTGGTTCTACATATACATTCAAACCGATAACTGAATTGAATTTCGAGAATGGTTATGAGTATGTTATCACACTAACCGTGAATCGTGCAGGAGTAAAGATGAAGAGCAGTGACATTAATCCGTGGGAATCAGGTGAACCAATAAGCGGTTCTGCAAATGTATAAGACCACGAAATAACAGTATTCATTTGAATAAACCTCCGCGAGGGTTGGCACGGGAAGCGTTCCGAGAGCCAACCCTCCATTATTTTGTAAGACTAAGAATGTACTGGAGTAGAGTTTTTTACTTATTAATGCGTTGGTAAAACCATTCATTAGTGAAGAATGAACATGGGACAGACTCCGTTCATGCCCAGTATTTGTTTGAATAAAACTCAGTGAAGGTCAGTTGTCGGAAAGTGTTCAGAGGCTGACCTTCCATTTTTTGCTACTCGAATAAACTGCGGCAACGATTAGGAGTGTGGGTGTCTCACCCACACATGGCGCACCATCAAGCAGAATAGTATTAGTGGATTTACCAATATCGACAAGTGGATTTGGCAATATCGACTTGTCGATTCCGCTTTATCGACTTGTCGGTTTTCAAACCTTTCAAATCCTTCAAACCCTACCACAATCGCATAAAATATCATAATTAATGGCGAAAAACTTGCCGCTATCGGCAAAAAATGGTATATTTGCAGTCAGATTTGAATAGAAACTTGCCGATAGAGGCTAATATCGCTAATTATGGAATATATATCAGTTGCCCAGTTTGCCGGGAATTATGGCATAAGTGAACGTACCGTCCGTAAGTATTGTGCTGACGGGAAAATCGATGGTGCATTCCTTACAGGAAAGACATGGAACATTCCTGCCGATGCCGTGTTGCCAAAGAAAGGCAAGGCGAAATTGAGTCCACTGCTCACTCGTTTGCGCGATGAAAAGAAAGCCAAGTTGAAAGGTGGTATTTATCATCGCACGCAGATAGACCTGACTTATAACTCCAATCATATTGAGGGTAGTCGTTTGACCAAGGAGCAGACACGTTATATCTTCGAGACCAACACTCTTGGCGTCACTACTGGTATTACTTCAGTGGATGATATTATGGAGACTGTGAATCATTTCCGTTGCATAGACTATGTAATTGACCATGCAATGGACAAGATAACGGAGACGCATATAAAACAACTCCATGCCATACTAAAGATGAATACTTCCGACAGTCATAAGTCATGGCTTGCTGTGGGTGATTACAAACGGTTGCCTAATGAGGTCGGGGGAGAGGAAACTGTGCTTCCCGATGATGTTCATAATCGTATGAAAGCCTTGATTGGCGGATATAATGCCGTAAAGAAGGTAGATTTTGACGATATTCTAACCTTCCATGTTCTTTTCGAGCGTATTCATCCATTCCAGGACGGCAATGGTCGTGTTGGCAGATTATTGTTGCTATGGCAATGTCTGCAAAGTGCTCATGTGCCGTTTATCATCACCGAAGAACTGCGCCTTTACTACTACCGCGGTATCCAAAACTGGGGCAAGATAGATGGCTATCTGAGGGACACATGCCTGACTGCGCAGGATAATTACAAGCTGCTGTTGGATTATTTTAAGATCAAATACTAAGATTATAAGTCTTTATAAATGTGTGTGTTTGGTCATAGGAAAAACAGAGGAGGAAGCGTTGGTGCTTCCTCCTCTGTTTCTATAACCTGTAAAAATGCTGTTAGCCTTTCGACTTTATCTCGTTAAGCATATTTTTGCCTTTCTGCCAGTATTCCTTGCCGTAGAGTACCCAGGCGCAGGAAAGGACGAAGCCTATGAAAGTCCAGATGATGAGGACTTTGGCACGGCTGTTTTGCGGCAATAGGGGCACTGAGGCAGGCTGGATGATGGCAAAGACAGGCTTCTCGTCGATTACCTTGCCACGAGCCATTTCTGCCTGAAGCTTCATTTGCTGATAGAGCTGTGAGGCTATCTGAACCTCGTTTGACAGGCGGTTGCCTTCTGAGATTACGGCATTGAGAATGAGACCGCGGTTGTGGTCCTGATAGTAGGCGTATGCCTTGGTCGCCTTGAGGTAGCGCTGATAGCTCTCGTCGGCAATCTTGTTGTAGTTCTGAAGATCCTCGCGTGCTTTGCGCGTGCGGTAATCGACAATGTACTCACGCAGATGCTTGCAGACGGTGTCTGCCACCGTGGCGGCGATGATGGGGTTGTCCATCGTCACTTGTATGGTGGTCTCGCCAGTCTTCTTGTCAACATCCACTTGTATTGCCTTGTTCATGGTCTTCACTATGCGGTCCTGCTCTTTGGTGAGGTGGAACAGGTTGAGCTTTTTGTCCTTAGCCTCTTCCTCCTCGCTGTTGGCAAAGAGGGAGAAAATGGGCTTGGTGACGTAGCCTACTACGGCTCCTATTGAGAACCGTTCGCGGGTGAGATAGCCAATGAGTGTGGTGTCTATGCCGTTCTTAGGGTCTTTCACGCGCATGTCGAACATATTGGCGACAAAAGGCGTGGAGGCTACTACCTCTGGATATACGGTGACGTTGTAGGCATCGGCGGTACTTCCCATCGTCATGCCTCCAAAACCAAGCATACTGCTGAGGCTGCTAAGGGAAGATGATGTGGACTTGCCAAGCTCAGGCACGAGTGTTACCTTGGAGGTATAGAGCCTTGTCATGGTCAGGGCACTGATGAGTCCCAAGATCATGAAAACCGCTGTACCTATGATTATGAATCTCTTTCCTCTCCATGCCTTTGTGAAGAGGTCCTGCCAGTCGATGCTTGTTTCCTCCACGGCTTCAACCCTCTTCTCTTTCTCTATCTCTTGGAGCACTTGTTTTATTTCTTCCTTGTTCATAAGCTACTATTTAAGAGTGTTGATGAGAGAAGCTATTACTGCAAGCATTGAGACAGAGGTGGTTACTGTGGATAGCGTGGTGCCAATGTTCCATTGGCTCTTTGCCTTTTGTGGGACAATTATTTTCGAGCCACCGATGATTTTCTTTGCACTGGCACTCCTGCCAAGTTCCTTGATGTGACCGTTAGGATAGAGAATGAAAGTTCCGCTCTTGCGGGCACGCTCGGCATATCCACCAGCCTCGCTGATGTAGTCCTTCAGTTTCATTGAAGGATTATAGACAACAGTGTTAGGCTTCCTTACAGAACCGGAAACGCTCACTGTGGTCATGAGTTGTGGAATGATGACGACATCGCCGTCATGTAGTACGGGGTCAATCTCAGAATGTGGGTTCTTCATTATCTGTACGAGGTCGATACCGACTGGATAAGTCCTCGTTACCTCAGGCACAACGATGGAGTCGTTGCCCTCAACCTTGTTGTTGCTTACTACCATTGCCATAAGCTCTTTTGCCTGAAGGTATTCCTCGTATGTTAGCTGTCGCTCAAGACGTGCGCCCTCAAGATAGGCAAACTCTGTGAGGCCACCCGCCTGCTTGATTACGTCAGAGAGTCGTTCGTTGCGGACGTTGAGGGCATAGTTGCCCTCGAACTCTACCTCACCATTTATGGTAACATTTATTTTCTGTGAATAGCCTGGGGAGCGTCGTACGAAGACTTGGTCGTAGGGTTCCAATATGAATCCCGGCTCTCCCTCAACCACAAATCCGTCCTTGACGCTGAAAGAGTAGGTCTTGGAGAGGTCTTTGGTCTTTTTCATACTCTTAGTGTCGTTGATGCGGCGTGTAACGTCAACGCGTACGGTAGAAGCCGCCTCAGTGAGTCCTCCTGCCATGATAATCAGGTCCTCGAGCTTGGTGTTGGCTGCGTATGGGAACACGCCGGGGGAGAATACCTCGCCAACGATCTCAAGTGTTCCCTTTGCCTCAAGGTCGTAGATGCTCGGAATGAAGAGTATATCGTTTTTCTGCAGAACGATGTCAGGCTCTGTTCCGTTGAGTATGCCCTTGGTGTTGACTGAAATAACCTCAAGTGTCTTGTCTGGGTTCTCGCGGTGGAGCACTGCACGGTTGGTGAATGCGTCGTCGAGAAGTCCGTCAGCTTTCTGGATAAGGTCGCGCACTGTGCTTATTTCCTTGCCCATGGCATAGAAGCCGGGACGATATACGGCACCCTTTATCTCAACGCGGTTGTCGTAGCGGTCGAGTATTGCTCCTACGCTGACAACATCGCCGTCCTTAACCTTGAAGATTCCGTAGTTCATGTCGTCAACGGTGCAGATAGTTTTCTCCTTGTTGTTGTTGCGCTCTATGGTGACGGCAGTTGAGTAGGCGTCGTTGGTGAAACCACCAGCATATTTGATGAGGGTAAGTACCGACTCGGTACTCTTCATCTCGTAGTACATCGGACGCTTTATCTTGCCCTGTATCAGGACGAGTGCGTCGTAAGGACTGGCAAGTATGACGTCGCCCTCCTGAAGGCGGATGTCTGAATGGGAACGTCCATTGATGATGTAGTCATATACGTCAACCGTTGCCACCGTGCGTCCACCACGCACAACCTTGATGTTGCGGAGGCTTCCGAGCTGGCTGATGCCGCCAGCCTTGTAGAGGGCGTGGAACACTGTGCTGAAAGACGATAGGGCATAGGTTCCGGGACGTGCCACCTCACCCATGATGTTTACCTGGATGGTGCGTATTTGTCCGAGACTGACCTTCACGTTGGTGCTGAGGTCAATGTTGGCAGTTTTCATGCCTGAGTATATCTTGCTGAGCTTGCCGCGAATCTTCTCACTTGCCGCCTGTACTGTAAGACCATTGACCGCTACGGGACCAATGTCGGGAATGGAGATATAGCCATCTGGCGTGACCTTTTGGGTGATGTTTGCCTCGCTGGCTCCCCACACCTCGATAACTACTTGGTCGCCAGGGCCGAGGCGATAGTCAACGGGAGTTGCGATATTCATGCTTGGCTCAAATGTGAGGCTGCTGTTTCTGAAAATGTCTCGTCCAAACACCTGTATGCCACCCTCTGGGGCAGCCTGCTGCTTGTTGTCGTCCTGGGCTGAAGCTATGTCGTCACGCTGCTCTGGATTGATACGTTGGGTATCGACATCCACATTACCCTTTATGGTCTTCTCTTCGCTTTGTTGCTGCTCGTACTTTTCCTTTATACGCAGCAGTTGTTCTTTAGTTACACCCTTTATCAGCAATTCCTGATATAGCTGTTTTTGGGTTTTTCCTTGTTTCACACCACTTTTCACATACTCCATAACGGCCTCATCGCTCATGGATTGGGCGAATGAGACCGTTGCTGTGAACAATGAGAGAAAAAGAACTAATAATAATTTTTTCATCATTGCATTGTTTTAATCATTTAATTTATTCTTTTACTTCCTTGATTTCCTTATACTTATCTCGTTTGCAGCGTAATGGTCTTCTGCAGGTTGCGCTGCTTGTCGATAGCCGTTACCTTTATCGTTCCGCTCTCCTTGGTGCTGCGCACTACAAATACAGCCTTGCCGCTGAAAAGCTTCATAGTGGGCTGACGCATCGACTGTAGCGAGGTGGCATCGCCATTGCAGGCTGCCTCGAATGTTCCTGCGCCTTCGACCTTGAGGGTGATGTCGTCGTCGAGGGTGGGGCAGAAGGTGCCTGAGGCATCGGTGAGACTTACGGTGATGTAGGCAAGGTCAGAGCCATCTGCCTTCAGTGTGTTGTCGTCTGACGATGGACACTCCACGTCAAGTTGCATCGCGGTTGGGTCGCCGGCTGTCTTCACAGTGGTCTCGCCCATGATGGAGCCATCGGCGTTGTAGGCAACGACACGCAGTTCACCGGGCTTGTAGATTACGTTGTTCCAGCGTAGGCGGAAGCGGTCGAGGCGGCTGTCTTTCTGGCGGCTGATGCGTCCTTGGCTCTTGCCGTTTACGAACAGCTCTGCCTCTGGGGCATCGGTGTAGCAATAGACAGGGGTCACCTTGCCCTCACGTCCTTTCCATGTCCAGTGTGGCAGGAGGTGGAGCGTGTGGTCGTTGGTCTGCCAGTGGCTACGGTAGAGATAATAGCGGTCCTTGGGCAGTCCGGCGAGGTCGCAGATGCCGAAATAGCTGCTGCGGCTTGGCCAATAGGTGTCGTATGGGGTTGGCTCGCCAAGATAGTCATAGCCTGTCCATACGAACTCGCCGATGACCCACGGATAGTCCTCCTGACAGCGCCAGTCGTCGTCTGGCAAGTTGCTCCATGAGCAGTACTCCGTATCGTAGCTTGAGCACTGACCGTCGGCATAGACAGCCTCGTCGCTCACCACTACGGGGAACTTATAAACTCCGCGCGAGCTAACGGTCGATGCCGTCTCTGAGCCAAGAAGGAAACCTTGTGGCAGTTGTGCGATGTTGTTCTCATATTTATGTACGCGATAGTTGAAGCCCGGCACGTCCATCACTTGCGCGAAGCCTGACTTCAGTGCTGCCTCGGCACGGTCCATGCCTTGGGTCACTGTGCGCGATGGGTCGAGCTTGTGGCATATATCCTGCAGATGGCGTGAGATCTCAACGCCTTCCTCGCTCCACTGCTCTGGTATCTCGTTGCCGATGCTCCACATTATGATTGACGGGTGGTTGCGGTGGTGGAGAACGAGGTTTGTTATGTCGCGGTCAGCCCATTCCTTGAAGAACTTGGCATAGCCGTTCTTGCACTTAGGATAGATCCACATGTCGAAACTCTCTGCCATGACCATCATGCCAAGGGAGTCGCAGATGTCCATCTGCATTGTCGATGGCATGTTGTGAGCCGTGCGTATGGCATCGCAGCCCATTGCCTTCATGGTCTTTATCTGGCGTATGAGCGCAGCCTTGTTCTCTGCCGCTCCAAGAGGGCCGAGGTCGTGGTGCAGACACACTCCCTTGAGCTTGCGGCTCTTGCCATTGAGTTGGAATCCACCCTCCTTGCTCACGGTGATGGTGCGTATGCCTACCTTGTGGCTCTCAGTGTCAACAAGTTTGCCATCTGCATACTGGTTCATGGTGAGTGTATAGAGGTAGGGCGACTCTGGCGACCACAGCTTGGGATTGTCGAACCATAGACGCATCATCATGTTGCCGTCTTTTGTGGGCGGCACGGAAGCCGATGCCACAATGCGACCCTGTGCGTCGGCAAGCAGAGCCTCTGTCTTGCCTTGCTTTCCATGCACTTTTGCCTTCACCTCAAGTGTGGCATGCTGCTCTGTGGCTTCTATCGTACGCACGTAAGTCTGCCATGGCTCAAAGCGTGTGTCGCCGTTGAGCAACAGCCTAACAGGGCGATAGAGTCCGCCGCCGGGATACCAACGGCTGCTTTCCTCCACGTTGTTGAGGTCAATCTCTATGTCGAGCTTTGAGGTTTCCGCTGTCAGTGGGACGTTGACATTGAAGGCATTGTAGCCGTATGGCCAGTAGGCAAGCTCCTTGCCGTTTACCTTTACGTGGGCGTTGCTCATCGCGCCATCAATCATCAGCGTGGCATTGGTGTAGCCCTTGGGAATCGACACTGTGGTGCGGTAGTGTCCCTCGCCAATCCAAGGCAGAGCCCCAGAGCGTCCCGATTTCTCCGATTTCTCTTTCTCTCCGTTCTGTTCGATGGCAACATACTGCAAGTCCCATTTCTTGTCGAAAGGTCCTGCTATTGCCCAATCGTGCGGAACGCTAACGTTCTGCCACGAAGAGTTGTCACGTGTAAACTGCCAGCCATCAGTCAGCGTCAGCAGCTGTCGGGGCTGTGCGTTGGCGATGGCGGTGAGTGCCAAAGACGCAATTGTTAGTTTGATTCGCATATAGTCTGAGTGTGTGTAGTTTATAAATATACATCCTCGTATGTAGGCTGTTTTTTCTTTTTCTTCTCTGTTGCCTCCGGCTTGTTGTGGTCGTCGTGGCTCTCGGTTGCCTGTGGGGTGGCATTAGGGTCGGACTGTTGCAGGCTGTTGGTCTCTCCCTCAATAGGGTTGCCGTTCTCGTCGAGCATTATCGGTTGCTCTGTCACAACCTCTGTACTGTCAACGAGGGTGGAGTCCTCAACACTGTTGTGCCAGTAGCTTGAGCAGTTGTAGTCCTCGTAGGCAATGTCGTCCTTTGCTTTTGGGAACTTGCCATGATACTGCTTCATGTTCGGGTCGTCGAGTACCGACTCGAAGAAATATCCGCAGATGGGGAGCGCAGTACGGCTACCTTGTCCTAGTGCACCTGTACGGAAGTGGATGCAGCGGTATTCGCCGCCAACCCATGCTCCTGCCACGAGGTTTGGGCTAACGCCTACGAACCATGCGTCGGAGTGGTTGTTCGACGTTCCTGTCTTGCCACCAAACTCAGTGTCGTTGTGCTTGCCCACATATCCCCAAAGACTCATGCTCGTGCCACCAGGCTCGCGCAATCCTCCCTGAAGCATCTGCTGCATGAGGAACGCACTGCGGTATGGTATTGCCTGTTTCTGCACGGTTGGGGCTGTATATACCTCATTTCCGTCGCGGTCGAGAATGCGTGTCACGAGTACTGCCTCGTGCATCTTTCCGTCGTTGACGATGGTGCTGTAGGAATTTACCAGTTCTAGAAGGTTTACGTCGCTGGCACCGAGGGCAAGGGCAGGGGCATTGTCGAGCTTGCTCTTTATGCCCATGGCATGGGCTGTCTCAATTATGTTGGGGATGCCCATTTCCTGTCCGAGTTTCACCGCTATGGAGTTGATACTCTGTGCGAAGGCTCCCTTGAGTGGAATCGTGTCGCCAGTGAAATAGCCGTTGGCATTGGTGGGACACCAGTTCACTTCCTTCTTCTTCTGTGCGTCATATACCTTCATGCTTATGAACTCGTCGGTGCGGCGGTCGCAAGGAGTGAGTCCTTGGTTCATAGCCTCTGTATAGACGAAGAGCTTGAAGGTTGAGCCTGGCTGGCGCATGGCAGTAACCTTGTCGTATTTCCACGACTTGAAGTCTATGTCGCCCACCCATGCCTTGACATGACCATTGTGTGGGTCCATTGCCACGAAGCCACAGTGCATGAAACGCACCATGTAGCGTATTGAGTCCATCGACGACATCTCCATCTCCACCGTTCCCTTCTCATAGTCAAAGAGTTTCACCTTGTGTGGACGGTTCATGTAGTAGGACACAGAGTCTGGGTTGTTGGGGAAGCGTTGCAGCAGTTCCTTGTAGCAAGGCTGTCGCTTGGCAATGCCCTCAATGAAACCGGCAATCTCCTGATGCTTCTCGTCTTGCCAAGGGTTGGTGTTGCCCCAGTGGTTCTTGAAGTTTCGCTGCACCACTTTCATCTGCTTTATGGCAGCCTCCTCGGCATATTTCTGCATTCTGGTGTCGAGTGTGGTGTATATCTTCAAGCCGCTTGCGTCGAGGTCGTAGCCGTTCTCCTCGCACCATTCGTCGAGGTAGTTTGCCACAGCCTCGCGGAAATACTGTGCCTGTCCGTCGTAGCGGCTCTCAACACTGTAGTCGAGTTTTATTGGTATAACCTTCAGCGAGTCATAAGCCTCGCGTGAGAGATGACCGTGGTTCAACATGTTGTTGAGCACGGTGTTGCGGCGCTTGAGGCTGTTGTCAGGATTGATGCGTGGGTTGTAGTATGTCGTCGCCTTGAGCATTCCTACGAGAATGGCAGCCTGGTCGGTGGTCATATCCTTTGGTGTGGTGCCGAAATAGGTCTTGCAGGCTGTCTTGATGCCGAAGGCGTTGGAGCCGAAATCGACGGTGTTGGCATACATCGTGAGAATCTCGTCCTTGCTGAATATCATCTCAAGTTTTACTGCCGTAATCCACTCCTTGCTCTTCATTATCAGAATCTTGAGACCTGGTATGTTGCCGAGGAGACCAGTGGAGTAGTTGGTACGCACGCGGAAAAGGTTTTTCGCGAGCTGCTGAGTTATGGTAGAGGCACCACGGGCATCGCGGTGTACGGCGTAGTCCTTCAATGCGGCGAAGATGCCTATAGGGTCGATGCCCTTGTGGTGGAAGAAACGCTCGTCCTCCGTGTCGATGAGGGCACGGAAGAACTCTGGGTTTATCTCCTCGTATTTCACGGGAGTGCGGTTCTCGTTGAAGAACTTTCCAAGTAGCACGCCGTCGGCACTGTATATCTCCGAAGCCTGGTTGCTGACAGGGTTCTTTATCTGTGATATGCCTGGAGACTTGCCGAACAGCCAAAGGAAGTTGATATCGACGGCACCAAGATAAAGGATAAGCAGCACCATGAACGTGACGATGGCGGCTGCTGTCTTGGTGTACCATTTCCTGCCTTTATACAATCCTTTGTACCACGAACCGAAACATCGGATCGCTGACCAGATGGAACCGAAAAAGCGTGCTACGGCTCCTTTTCTTCTCTCTTCGTTGTTGTTCATAATCGAGATATTGTTTATTCAGAAAACTCATCAACTCGTAACTCGTCAACTTGTCAACTTGTCAACTTGTCAACCAAATAATTATTAATTTTTTCTGTTTCAGCGGCATCAAACCATACGATGTCGTCGTCTCTCTTATACCACGTCAGCTGCTTGCGTGCATACCGCCGTGTGTTGCCCTTTATCCGCTCTACCGCCTCATCGAGTGACCATACTCCGTCGATGTAGTTGAACATCTCCTTGTAGCCCACGGTGTTTAGTGAGTTCAGATGGCGCATGGGGTAGAGCTTGTGGGCTTCCTGTTCCAGTCCTTCCGCCATCATCGAATCTACTCGACGGTTGATGCGTTCGTAGAGTGTCTCACGCTCGCGGTTGAGTGCGATTTTCACGATACGGAACGGACGTTGTTTCTTCTCCCTGACGCGGAACGACGTGTAGGTTAGACCTGTCTGATGGCAAATCTCCAGACCATGCACTACACGGCGCGCGTTGTTGCGGTCAACAATGTCGTAGTATTCGGGATCTTTCTCCCGAAGCTCTACGAGGAGACTTTCCAGCCCCTCGTCGGCAAGTCGCCGCTTGTAGAGCTCCCTCACATCGTCGCGGATGGTGGGAATGTCGTCGATGCCGTTGCACACGGCATCTATATACATCATGCTTCCCCCCGTCATCAGTGCGAGACTGTTGTCGTGTCCGTCAAACATCTTTCCCAATAGCTCCATCACGTCTTGCTCATACATGGAGGCGTTGTAGTAGGCATCTATGTCGAGCGTGCCTACGAAATAATGCCTCACACGTGCGAGCTGGCTCGCCGTGGGAGCTGCCGTTCCTATCTGCATGCCTCGGTAGATTTGTCGCGAGTCGGCATTGATAATCGGTATGCCGTGACTCTCGGCAATGTCGAGGCAGAGGTCGGTCTTGCCAACGGCAGTAGGACCAGTGATGACGAGGAGAGTGTTCATTGTCAGCGTATTACACCACGCTTAGAGTCCTCGAAGAACTTGCAGATATACTCAACTTCCTTGACACCGGGATATTTTGCCCTTGCTTCCTGTATGCCATCCTTTATTATGCCATTGGCATAGATGGTGCGGTAGGTGTCGTGTATCATGTCAATCTGCTCGTTGCTGTAGCCACGTCGGCGCAGTCCGATGATGTTGATGCCGCAATAGCGTGTAGGCTCCTTGCCTGCAATCACGTATGGTGGAATGTCGAGGCTGAAGCGGCAACCGCCCTGGATCATCACATATCCGCCGATGCGGCAGAACTGATGGCAGAGCACTGTGGCGCTGATGATTGCATTGTCGTCAATCTCCACCTCACCGGCAAGCTTAGTTGAGTTGCCGATGATGAGGCCGTTGCCGAGGATGCAGTCGTGGGCAACGTGCATGTTCTCCATAAGCAGGTTGTTTGAGCCCACTACGGTCTTGCCGCGGCTTGCGGTTCCGCGGCTGATGGTAACGTTCTCGCGGATGCTGTTGTTGTCGCCAACCTCACAGAACGATTCCTCGCCTTTGAACTTCAGGTCCTGTGGCTTGGTGCTAATGCTCGCACCGGGGAAGAACTCGTTGCCGTTGCCTATGCGTGCGCCTTGGTGTATGGTCACGCTATTGTACAGCTTGTTGTTGTCGCCAATGACAACATCCTTGTCTATGTAACAGAATGGCCCTATCTCGTTGTTGTCTCCCAGCTTTGCCTCGGGATGAACGAAGGCCATAGGACTGATGGTGTTCATTTTCTTCGAAAAATTACAAATTAGAAATTACAAATTATAAATTATAAATTACAAATTACAAATTACAAATTAACGTTCTTTCTGCACATCTTTATTTGTTCTTCACAATCTGTGCCGTGAACGTTGCCTCCGAAACGACATGGTCGCCTACGAATACATAGCCCTTCATTGACGAGATGCCGTGGCGTATTGGCGCAAGGAGGTCAACCTTGAAGATGAGGGTGTCGCCGGGAACAACCTTTTGGCGGAACTTCACGTCGTCGATGCGCAGGAAGTATGTTGACCAGCGCTCAGGCTCTTCCACTGAGTTGAGCACCAGCAGACCGCCGCACTGTGCCATTGCCTCAATCTGCAGCACTCCCGGCATTACGGGCTCCTGTGGGAAGTGTCCCTGGAAGAAAGGCTCGTTGCTCGTCACGTTCTTCACGCCTACGATGCTTGTGGCACCAAGGGCTATGACCTTATCGACAAGCTGCATGGGATAGCGGTGTGGCAGTAGCTCGCGGATGCGGTTTACGTCCATCAGTGGCTCCTCGTTGGGATCATAGATGGGCGCCTGTATCTCGTGCTTGCGAATCTCCTTGCGCATCTGGCGTGCGAACTTGTTGTTGATGGTATGGCCTGGACGTGTGGCAATGATGCGTCCCTTTATGGGCTTTCCAATAAGTGCCATGTCGCCAATGATGTCGAGCAGCTTGTGGCGTGTGCACTCGTTCTCCCATACGAGAGGCTTGTGCTGTATGTAGCCAAGGTTTGTCGCATCGCGGTGCTCCGCATGTAGCATGTCGGCGAGCTTGTCGAGCTGCTCCTGTGATATTTGCTTCTCGTAGATTACGATGGCGTTGTCGAGGTCGCCGCCCTTGATGAGGTTGGCGTTAAGCAGTGGCTCAATGTCGCGCACGAAAACGAAGGTGCGTGCAGGTGAGATCTCTTTTGAGAAATCCTCCATGCGGTCGAGCGATGCAAACTGGCTGTCGATGTATTTCGAGTTGAACGAGCACATAGCTGTGATGCTGAACTCCTCGTCGGGCAGGATGGTAATGCAAGAGCCAGTGTTCTCGTCCTTCACCTCAATTTTCTTGCGTATGATGTACCAATCCTTTGGAGCGTTGAGCTCCTCAACACCTATCTCGTTGATTTTCTCCACATATTTCGCAGCACTTCCATCAAGTATTGGGAACTCAGGGCCGTTCACCTGAATGAGGCAGTTGTCGATGCCGAGTGCATAGAGAGCTGCCAATCCGTGCTCCACTGTGGATACGCGGATGTCGCCCTTGCCGAGCACCGTGCCGCGCTGTGTGTCGATAACGTTCTCTGCTATTGCCTCAACGATGGGCTCGCCAGGCAGGTCGATACGCTGAATCTTATATCCGTGGTTCTCTTTTGCTGGATTGAAGGTCACGGTCAGGCTTAGACCAGTGTGAAGTCCTTTTCCGCAAAGGGAGAAACTTCCCTTCAATGTCGTTTGTTTCGTCATGTTCATCTTACATTGTTTTATTTGTCAATTCTTCAACTTGCTTCTGCAACTCGTTGAGCTGCTTGTATATCTCTGGCAGACGACGGAATATTGCCTGCGACTTGAAATAAGCCTTTGGCTCCATCGGTGGTGTTCCGATTAGTGTCTCGTTGCCTTTAATCTTTCCAGGTACTCCCGACTGTGCGCCGAGGAATGTCTTGTCGCCGATAGTTATGTGGCCCGCTATGCCCACCTGTCCGCCAAACATGCACCAAGAGCCAATCTTCGTGCTGCCTGCGATGCCCACCTGAGCCGACATCACGGTGTTCTCGCCAACCTCACAGTTGTGTGCCACCTGCACGAGGTTGTCGAGCTTCACGCCCTTGTGGATTATTGTGCTGCCCATGGTTGAGCGGTCAACGCAGGTGTTGGCACCAATCTCCACATTGTCCTCTATAATGACGTTTCCTATCTGCGGAATCTTGTCGTAGCACTCGCTGTTTGGCGCGAAGCCGAAACCGTCGGCACCAATCACACAGCCAGCGTGGAGGACACAGTTGCTGCCTATCTTGCAGTGGTGATAGACAACGGCATTGCTATATATCTCTGTGTTGTTGCCAACAGATGCCTCCTCGCCAATGGTGACGTGTGGGTGGAGAACACAGCCATCGCCAATGACCACGTTGGGTCCTATGGCGACGAAAGGTCCTATGTAGCAGTCCTTTCCCACCTTTGCTGAAGGATGGATGAATGCCAACGAGTCGATGCCTACTTTCTTTGGTTTCATTGAGGCATATAGTTGCAGCAGTTTTGCCACGCACTCGTAAGCGTCCTTAACACGAATGAGGGTTGCCTTGGTCTCTTTCTCCAACTTCACGTCTTCGTTGATGAGCACTATCGACGATTCTGTGTCGTAGATATAGTGCAGGTATTTCAGATTTGAGAGGAAAGAGATGGCTCCCTTCTTGCCTTCCTCTATCTTGGCAAATGTATTGACGCTTGCCAATTCATCACCTTCTACTTTTCCGCCGACGAACTCGGCTATCTGTTTAGCTGTAAATTCCATTTTCTGAATGTATAATTATAGACCATGTTCCTTAAGGACGATGTCCATTTGCTCTTTCAGTTCCTTTGCCTTCTCGCCTGCCACTGCTGCGAAGTCAGTGCCGTTGCTGGCATAGATTATTCCGCGCGAGCTGTTTACGAGAAGTCCGCAGTCGGAGTTCATGCCGTAGCGGCACACCTCCTCAAGACTTCCTCCCTGTGCGCCAACGCCTGGGACGAGCAGGAAGTGGTCGGGGGCTACACGGCGTATGTCCTCAAACATCTTGCCCTGTGTGGCACCTACCACATACATCATGTTCTCCGGAGTGCCCCACTGCTGGCTCGTGCGCATCACCTTCTCGAAAAGTCGCTCGCCGTTGGTGTCCTCTGTCAACTGGAAGTCGTGGCTTCCCTTGTTGCTGGTCAGTGCCAGAAGGATAACCCACTTGCCATCGTAGCCAAGGAATGGGGTTACGCTGTCCTCGCCCATGTATGGGGCCACTGTCAGTGAGTCAACATCATATTCCTCGAAGAACGTGCGGGCATACATAGCCGATGTGTTGCCAATGTCGCCACGCTTCGCGTCGGCAATGATGAAGTGGTTGGGATAGTATTTCTTCAGATAGTTTACTGTTTTCTCGAAAGCCATCAAGCCCTTTACGCCGAAAGCCTCGTAGAAGGCAAGGTTTGGCTTGTATGCCACGCAATATTCTGCCGTGGCATCTATTATTGCCTTGTTGAAAGTGAATATTGGCTCTGAGCCTTCAAGCAGATGCTGAGGCACCTTCTTGAGGTCGGTGTCAAGACCTACGCACAAGAACGTGCGTTTGGTACGTATCTCATTAACTAATTGTTTTCTGTCCATGATATAATTCCATTTATTGTTTTGCCGTTGTCTTCCGCTCTGTGTATTGGCGGCAATGAACTTTAATTCTTAATTTTTAATTCTTAATTAGTCATTTCTTCGCTCTGACTACAGCTCCGCATCCTTCATTCGCTCTGCGTTCTCTGCCACGGTCAGGGCATCGATCATGTCCTGTATGTTGCCGCCGAGGAATCCTTGCAGGTCGTGGGTGGTGAAGCCGATGCGGTGGTCGGT
>CAMAGM010000053.1 GCA_945833995.1 uncultured Prevotella sp. | reverse complement strand
GCAGTGGACAGATAGGATAAGGCAAGTAAAGATTGTGCTTGTGGTGGCAGCGGTGATTATTGAACATTTCTCAGTGTTTCATACATTATTGCTTGAGTAATTATCAATGTTAATTGGATTTTGGCAGCTTTTTTGCCTTTTCTGTTGTAATTTCACCTATAATTGTTATCTTTTTCTATAAAAATGTTACGAATTATTTGTTTATTCCATATTTTTTGATTAACTTTGCACCGTGAAATAAAAATAGAATAGAATATGAACAACAACAGTCTTCTACACATTATTAATATTATTCGACTTCGTAGAGTTGTCGGAAGTGAAAAGGTGTGTATGTAGGCTAATATGGCATAATGATATGAACCTTTCTCACTTCCGTGGGGAAGGTTCTTTTTTGGTAATTATAATTGGATAATAAAAAATAGAAAATAAAATAACAATGAGCGACAGATTATTTATTTTTGACACAACCCTTCGTGATGGCGAACAGGTTCCAGGATGCCAGTTGAATACAGTAGAGAAGATTCAGGTGGCTAAGCAGTTGGAGCAGTTGGGCGTTGATGTCATTGAGGCTGGCTTCCCTATTTCAAGCCCAGGTGACTTTAATTCAGTGATAGAAATTTCCAAAGCCGTGACATGGCCTACTATTTGTGCCTTGACACGTGCCGTTGAAAAGGATATTGACGTTGCAGTAGAATCGCTAAAGTATGCCAAGCATAAGAGAATCCATACCGGTATTGGCACTAGTGACTCACATATTAAGTATAAGTTCAACAGCAACCGTGAGGAAATTATAGAGCGTGCGGTTGCAGCCGTTAAGTATGCCAAGAAGTATGTGGAGGATATTGAGTTTTATGCAGAGGATGCTGGTCGTACTGATAATGAGTATCTCGCACGCGTCGTTGAAGCCGTGATCAAGGCTGGTGCAACGGTTGTAAATATCCCTGATACTACAGGTTATTGTCTGCCTTCGGAGTATGGAGCAAAAATAAAGTATCTTATGGAGCATGTGGATGGTGTTGACAAGGCAATCATCTCCACCCACTGCCATAATGATCTCGGTATGGCTACTGCCAACACCTTGAGTGGTGTGCTCAATGGTGCTCGTCAGGTGGAGGTAACTATCAATGGTATTGGTGAGCGTGCGGGAAATACATCGCTTGAGGAGATTGCCATGATTCTCCGTTGCCACAAGGATGTTGATATTGACACAAATATCAATACCACAAAGATTTATCCAACAAGCCGTATGGTTTCGAGCTTGATGAATATGCCCGTTCAGCCAAACAAGGCCATTGTCGGCAGAAATGCTTTCGCCCACTCAAGCGGTATTCACCAGGATGGTGTGCTGAAGAATGTCAGCACATACGAAATCATGAATCCAAAGGATGTTGGACTTGACGACAACTCCATCGTTTTGACAGCACGTTCCGGTAGGGCTGCGTTGAAGTATCGTCTTGGTGTTCTTGGCGTTAAGATTGACAGTGAGGAAACCGTTGACAAGATCTACCAGAAATTCCTAAAGTTGGCTGACCAGAAGAAGGAGGTTAATGATGACGACATACTGATGCTTGCAGGTGCTGATGCTGCCGAGACACACGCAGTCAAGCTCGATTTCCTGCAAGTAACCACAGGTATGGGTGTGAAGAGTGTTGCAAGTATTGGTCTTGACATCTCAGGTCAGAAGTTTGAGGAAGCCTCAACGGGTAATGGTCCTGTAGATGCTGCCATCCGTGCATTGAAGAAGATTATCCAGAAACAGATGACACTGAAGGAGTTCACAATCCAGGCTATAAGCAAGGGTTCTGACGATGTTGGTAAGGTGCACATGCAGGTTGAGTACGATGGCAATGTATATTATGGCTTTGGAGCCAATACTGACATCGTTACCGCATCTGTGGAAGCATATATTGACTGTATAAACAAGTTTAGAAAATAATTTTTACGCAATGAATACTTTATTTGATAAGATTTGGGATAAACACGTCGTTCAGAAGATAGAGGACGGCCCAACACAATTGTATATCGACAGACTTTACTGTCATGAAGTGACGTCACCACAGGCATTTGCAGGTATGAGGGAGAGGGGAGTGAAATGTTTCCGCCCTGACCATATCTACTGTATGCCTGACCACAATACGCCAACCCACGACCAGGACAAGCCTATTGAGGACCCTGTATCGAAGAAACAAGTAGATACACTGGCAAAAAATGCCGCTGACTTCGGTCTGACCCACTATGGCATGTTGTCGAAGGACAATGGAATTATCCATGTAGTAGGTCCTGAAAAGGGACTCTCGCTGCCTGGTATGACCATCGTATGCGGCGACTCACATACCTCTACCCACGGTGCAATGGGTGCTGTAGCTTTTGGTATCGGAACCTCTGAGGTTGAGATGGTTATGGCTTCGCAGTGCATATTGCAACAGAAGCCAAAATCGATGCGCATAAACATAAACGGAAAACTTCAGAAGGGAGTGACTGCAAAGGACGTCGCCCTCTATCTGATGTCAAAGTTGACTACCTCTGGTGCCACAGGCTATTTCGTAGAGTATTCTGGTCAGGTAGTAAAAGACTTGACAATGGAGGGTCGTCTTACTCTTTGTAACCTCTCTATTGAGATGGGTGCCCGCGGTGGTTTTGTAGCCCCAGACGAGACAACATTCGAATATTTAAAGGGACGTGAGTTCGCTCCTAAGAGTGAGGATTGGGACAAGGCTGTAGAGTATTGGAAGACCTTGAAGAGCGGCGATGATGCCGTATTTGACAAGGAACTCAACTTCGATGCTGCCGACATAGAGCCACGCATTACCTACGGAACAAATCCAGGAATGGGTATTGGCATTACAGAGGCTATCCCTACCCTTGACGATATTGACGAGGCAGGCAAGGCCTCTTTCCAAAAGTCGCTTGACTATATGGGCTTCGCTCCTGGTGAAAAGCTGCTCGGCCACGCCATCGACTATGTATTCCTCGGAGCATGCACCAATGGCCGTATAGAGGATTTCCGTGCCTTCGCATCAATCGTGAAGGGCAAGAAAAAGGCAGAGAATGTGGTGGCTTGGCTCGTTCCTGGCTCGTGGCTCGTTGACAAGCAGATTCGTGAGGAAGGTATCGACAAGGTGCTTGAGGAAGCTGGTTTTGCCATTCGTCAGCCTGGTTGCTCAGCCTGCCTTGCAATGAACGACGACAAGATTCCTGCGGGAAAATATTCAGTATCAACAAGTAACCGCAACTTCGAGGGTCGTCAGGGACCTGGCTCACGCACCATCTTGGCATCGCCATTGGTGGCTGCCGCTGCTGCCGTGACTGGAAAGATTACCGACCCACGGGAGTTGATGTAAGGTTGAAGGTTGAACATTGAAGGTTGAATGTTGAACATTGAAAAATGAAAGATTGAAAGATGAAACAGAAATTTGACGTTATAACAAGTACTTGTGTACCACTGCCATTGGAGAATGTGGACACAGACCAGATAATACCAGCCCGTTTCCTGAAAGCCACCGACAAGGAAGGCTTTGGTGAGAACCTCTTCCGCGACTGGCGATTCAACAAGGACGGCTCGCCAAAGAAGGACTTTGTGCTCAACGACCCAACATACGGCGGTTGCATTCTTGTGGCAGGAAAGAACTTTGGTTCTGGCTCAAGCCGTGAGCATGCCGCATGGGCGATAGCTGGCTACGGTTTCCGTGTGGTCATCAGCAGTTTCTTTGCCGACATCCACAAGAACAACGAGCTGAACAACTTCGTACTTCCCGTAGTTGTCAGCGAGCCATTCCTTGCCGAGTTGTTCGAGAGCATAAAGAGCAATCCTAAGATGGAGGTCAAGGTTGACCTGCCAAACCAGACTGTCACCAACATGGCGACAGGAATGAGTGAGAAGTTTGAGATCAACGGCTACAAGAAGCACTGCCTCATCAATGGTCTTGACGACATCGACTATCTCATTCAGAACAAAGACAAAATCGAGCAATGGGAAAGCCAGAACAAGTGAGCGACTCCTCCAAGCGCAGCATGCAGCCCTTCATAGAGATAATGGACTGCACACTGCGTGATGGAGAGCAGACGAGCGGCGTGTCGTTCCTTCCCCACGAGAAGCTGATGATAGCCCGAATGTTGCTCCGCGACGTAAATGTTGACCGCATAGAGGTGGCATCGGCAAGGGTGTCGGAAGGTGAGAAGGACGCTGTTTCGATGATTTGCCGTTATGCCCGCCAGATTAGTGCATTGGAAAAGGTGGAGGTGCTTGGCTTTGTCGATGGTACACAGTCTATTGACTGGATTGAGGAGTGTGGCGGCAAGGTAATAAACCTGCTTGCCAAAGGCTCTGAGAAACATTGCCGACAGCAACTCGGAAAGACCGTTGAGGAGCACATCGACGACATAAAGCAGTCCATTGACTATGCCACGAGCAAGGGCATAACCGTAAATCTCTATCTTGAGGACTGGAGCAACGGCATGAAGGACTCGCCAGAGTATGTCTATGCCATGATGGATGCCTTGTGCAAGACAAGGATACGCCGTTTCATGCTGCCCGACACGCTTGGCATTATGAATCCGCTCCAGGTGATAGAGTTTTTCCGCAAGATGAGGAAACGCTATCCCGACGTGCATTTCGATTTCCATGCCCATAACGACTACGACCTCGCCGTGAGCAACTCACTGGCAGCTGTGCTTAGTGGTGCCAAGGGCATCCATGTCACGGTGAACGGACTTGGAGAGCGTTGCGGAAACGCACCGTTGTCGAGTGTGCAGGTAATCTTGAAAGACCAGTTCAATGCCAAGACAAGCATCAACGAGAGCAAGCTGAACGACATCAGCCGACTTGTAGAGGGCTATTCGGGTATTGCCATAGCACCAAACCAACCCATTGTGGGTGAGAATGTCTTCACACAGGTGGCAGGAGTGCATGCCGATGGCGACAACAAGGACAACCTCTATTGCAACGACCTCGTGCCGGAGCGTTTCGGACGCAAACGTGAGTATGCGTTGGGAAAGAACAGCGGCAAGGCAAACATTGCACGAAATCTGCAGGAACTTGGTCTTGAGCTGACACCTGAACAGACAAAACGAGTGACTAAGCGCATCACTGAGCTGGGCGACCGCAAGGAGATTGTCACACAGGACGACCTGCCATTCATCGTAAGCGACGTGCTGAAGCACGATGCTCCAGAGGACAAGGTGAAACTGGTCAGCTATATGGTTTCCTCAGCTTATGGACTGAAACCTTTGGCAAGTGTGAAGGTGGAGATAAACGGTCAGCAGTATGAGTCGGACTCTACTGGCGACGGACAGTATGATGCCTTTGTGAAGGCTCTGCGCAAAATCTATCGCGACTATCTCAACCGTACGTTCCCCGTGCTGGCAAACTATGCCGTGAGCATCCCTCCTGGTGGACGTACCGATGCCCTTGTGCAAACGGTCATCACATGGCAGAACGGCGACAAGCTGTTCCGCACACGAGGACTCGATGCCGACCAGACCGAGGCTGCCATCAAGGCTACGTTCAAGATGCTGAATATTATTGAGAATTGATTTAACAGTTGACGAGTTGACAAGTTGACGAGTTGACAGGTTGACAAGTTGACAGGTTGTTTGTCAGTTGACAAGTTATTTCTGACAACATTTTGTAAACAGCGATATTTTTTATAATAAGGAATTTTAAAACGACAAGATATGAAATTGAAAATTGCAGTTCTCGCGGGCGATGGTATCGGCCCAGAGATTATGGAACAAGGTGTGGCAGTGATGAGTGCCGTTGCCGAGAAGTTCGGACACGAGGTGGAGTACAAGGAAGCACTCTGCGGTGCCCATGCCATAGACGAGGTTGGCGACCCATTCCCAGAGGAGACTTTCCAGACCTGTGAGCAGGCCGATGCAGTATTGTTCGCCTCTGTTGGTGACCCAAAGTTCGACAACAACCCCTCAGCCAAGGTACGTCCAGAGCAGGGACTTCTTGCCATGCGCAAGAAACTGGGCTTGTTTGCCAACATCCGTCCTGTGACCACTTTCGACTGCCTCGTACACAAGTCGCCACTGAAGGATGAGATTGTTCGCGGAGCCGACTTCATCTGCATCCGTGAGCTGACCGGAGGCATGTATTTCGGTAAGAAGCAGGAGCCTTCTGTCAATGCAGATGGAGTGGAGGAAGCCCTCGACACCAACTACTACACACGTCCTGAGGTAGAGCGTATTCTACGTGTTGGTTACCAGTATGCCCGCCAGCGTCGCAAGCACCTTACCGTGGTTGACAAGGCAAATGTCTTGGCATCGAGTCGTTTGTGGCGCAAGGTAGCACAGGAGATAGCTCCAGAATATCCTGACGTGGAGACCGACTACATGTATGTTGATAACGCTGCCATGCGCATGATTCAGGAGCCAAAGTTCTTCGATGTAATGGTGACAGAGAACACCTTTGGCGACATACTTACCGACGAGGGCTCTTGCATCACTGGCTCAATGGGTCTGCTCCCATCTGCCTCCACTGGTTCGAGCACCCCAGTCTTCGAGCCTATCCACGGCTCATGGCCTCAGGGCAAGGGACTGAACATTGCAAACCCATTGGCACAGATCCTCTCCGTTGCCATGCTCTACGAGTATTTCGGTCTGAAGGAAGAGGGCGCACTCATCCGAAAGGCTGTCGATGCCTCTCTCGACCAGAATGTCCGCACACCTGAGATTCAGGTTGAGGGCGGTGAGAAATATGGCACCAGGGAAGTTGGTGCATGGATTGTTGACTACATTAAGAAGAATTAGTGAACATTTCGCTCAAAATAATTATAGTGTCAGCTTCATTGCTGTGGGGTGGGGACGTTGTAGCCCAAACTCCACAGCAGTGGCGCGACTCGCTTGCCACGTTGAGCAAGCAAATTTCCCAAAATCCTTATTCCTCAGACCTTTACCTGCGCAAGGCAGCCGTAAACATCGAGCTTCAGCAGTGGGAGTATGCCTTGGATACATATAACGACATACTGCGTCGCGAGCCAGCAAATCCCGCGGCACTCTACTATCGGGCATTCGTCAATGGCAAGTTGCGCCGCTATGACCTCGCACTCGACGACTATCAGAGGTTTCTCCAACTCTCTCCCTCGCATCTTGAGGCACGTCTTGGGCTTGCCTACACACTAATAAAACTTGGCAAACGCCATGATGCCCTCGACCAGTATGGTCTCTGCATCGAGCAGCACCGTGACAGTGCTGTCGCATATGCCTCCCGCGCTTGCTTGGAAGAGGAACTGAAACAGTATGACACTGCCCTTTTCGACTGGGACAAAGCCATCTCTCTTGCCCCTGCCAACAACGACTATCTCTTCTCAAAGGCTAATCTCTTGGTGAAAATGGAGCGTAGGGCGGAAGCACGCAAGTGTCTTGCAGAGCTGTTGCGCCGCGGTGTGGCACGCACCGACCTTGATGAGTTGCTAAAGCTCTGTCGTTAGGTGCTTAATCACCAGTCCGGCAATAGTCATTCCGAAAATGGCAGTGATGTGCATCAGCGAACCGTTAATCTGAGCCTTGCTCGAACACCATTCGTGGTTCAGCAGTGCCGCGTCGCCAGGTCCAGTTTTTGCCTTCGGACACATACATTTCTCTGAGCCGCAAGTGGCATTATGTCCCTTGTTCTCAAGCAGTTCGTCGCTAAACACGCATAGGAACTTCCTCGCAGGCCTACGTTTCAGCTTCTTGAAACGCTGGCGCAAGGCACGTGCCAATGGGCAGCCTTGCACCTGCCAAAACTCTGCCACCTTAATTCTTGTTGGGTCCAGTTTCAGTGCCGCACCCATAGAGGAGTAGAACCTTGCCTTGGTTCGGCAAGCCATCTCTATCAGCAGCATCTTGTCTTTCAGCGAGTCTATTGCATCAATAATGTAGTCGTAAGTGTCGAGTTCAAAGCTCTCTGCCGTGTCCTCGCAGAAAATCTGCTGCCTTGCGTCAATCTCAGCCGTAGGGTTGATGGTGAGCAGCCTTTCCTTCAGTGCCTCCACCTTCACCTGTCCCACGGTCTTTGTCGTAGCCATCAGCTGTCGGTTGATGTTTGTTATGCATACACGGTCGCTATCCACTATGGTCAGTCTCCTGATGCCTGAGCGCACAAGGCTCTCAGCACACCATGAGCCAACTCCGCCAACGCCAAACACAATCACGCGAGCATTGGCTATCCTGTCCATTGCCTCGCTTCCCAAAAGAAGCTGGGCACGGTTGAAAATACCTCTTTCTATACCCATTTTACTATAAAATATGTGCAAAGTTACACCTTTTTCATCGAATAGAACAACAAAAACAGTAATTTTTTTTGCCGTAAGGGAATAAATTTGTACTTTTGCCATGCAATCAGATAAAATGATACATCATTATGATTAGGACCGAAAATTGGAATAGGAAATACAAAGATGTGTGGGATTTCGTCACTGAACACCAACGTGGCCCCACGCGCCACCATCCAGAAGAGGCACGCCTCATGAACTGGATGAAGTACAACCGCAAGCGGCTGAACAAGGGATTGTTGTCACCAGAGAAGAAGGAACTCTTCATCAGGCTACGCAACTATATCAGTTCTTTCTGTAGGGTAAACCAGTATTGCTGATGATCACTACACTCTATCTCCTTCAGTTCGGGTGCCTGATATTTACGTTCATTCTCGCGCAGACTCTTGCAGTCGCCAGAATACACATCGTCAGGAGCTATAGTAAATACGAGAAGTCGCGCTGGCTCCTTGTGTCAGGCCTTTCCCTGCTTTTCTTGCACTTTCTTTTGCAGATGGTGTTCAATCTGCGTGCCAGTGGCGACGACGTGGGTGCAATGTTCAACATTCTGTTCTATGTTCCTGTCGTTTTCCTCGTTTCCTATGCCGTGCTCAATCTTGAGTGTGGCCGTGAGATGCTCAGGCGACACCTTATAGTAGGCATTGCGGGCTATGTGCTCATTCTCCTCACCTGCCTCATGGGACTGTTTGCGAGCAAGAGCCTCCACATCGGAGTGGCACTCCACTTGATGAACGGGCTTTTCCTTGCCTGCATGCTCTATTTCATTTTCATTCCTATGAGGGAAATCAGACGCACCTATAAGCGCATAGAGGGCAACACCAGTGGCGACATTCACTCTTATCTGCTGCATGTCCGTACAGGATTCTATCTCCTTTGCATCTCCTCCCTCGCCATTCCGTTCTCCATCATCTACACTCCCTTGCTCTATATCATAGCCCCGTTGCTGTTCGTTGTCCTTCATTTCTTTATTGTCAATTTCATAGTCCTAGGCTACAATGTCCCCACGCTACAGACCATTCAGGAGGACAATGAGGAGCCCGTGACAAACAATCATGACAATCCCTCCTCCAAGGGTGAGGCGATGCCGGTGGAGCGGGCATTGACCATAGAGAAACGACTTGGAGAATGGGTAGCGGGCAAGGGTTTCCTCGATGGTGACATATCGCTTTCGTCCCTCTCACTCACCATTGGCGTAAGCCGCCGCGAACTGTCGTTCTATTTTGAACACCAGTTGAGGGTGACCTTCCGCGTGTGGCTCTCAAACATTCGTTTCGAGTTGGCAAAGAAGATGATGTGCGAGCATCCCGAATACAGCAACGAGGCAATATCGGCAGCCTGCGGTTTCAGCTCACGTGCCCAACTCTACAACATCTTCCGCGACAAGGAGGGAATGACCCCAAAGGAATATCTTGCCAAACAGCTTGCAAAGGACTGAATTAAGGCAAAAACAACGAAAAAAGTGTCTAATTCCTGCCATATAGATGTCTAATAAATAGGAATTGGACACTTTTTTTGTTTATCCATAGTGTCTCTACCAACACTATTTGCTAATTTTGCATCAACAAAGTTCAGACTTTGCATAAAAACCCAACATATAATAATGTGACTTCAACGAATAGTATCCGACCTATACGGATAAATGTTGAAGATTGAAGGTTGAAGATTGAAGATGGAAGATGGAATTGCTGCGCCAGATACTATGCGCAGCAATTCACCCCGATTATTTTGATTACTCTTTACGCAGACTGCTGGTGAGATGCCTGTGTCCCCAGTGGCCAAACACCTACAACGTAGCCTTATGAGTCGCAGCCTGTCAGCTTTAGACAGTCGCCTGTCGTAACTATGGCAGACGACTGTCACAACTATGACAGTCTTGGCAAAGACGTTTGTAATTGGGACTTGCCTGTTATCCTCTGTCTTTGAGTGGTGGTGACAAGCAAATCCTTCTTACATGTTGACAACTAATAGCCTTAAGTCTCTGATCATTTTTTATGCTTGTCGCGCCAATAGTGGGAATGATGTTGGTTTTCCCCCGTTGGTGTAGTACTCCCATGGTTGGGGCTTTCCTACTGTGGCATGGAACCTGTGGGGTGACATTACTAAAACGTGGAGCGAATCCGCCACTCGTTCCACGCCTGTAGGTCTTCGCATTACCCTGATTGTCGAAACGAGTAACGCTGAAAGCTCCACGTTGATGTATTTATATAGTACCATTAAAGGAATTGACCATGAAGGTCAACCCCTAAAACGGGCTGTATAGCATACATCCCAAGGAGCGTTCCCGTTACTTTGTTTTTGACAATCAGATGAGTTTGCGAAGTTCACAAGCGTCAAAATCAAAGCGTACAGTTACGCCTTTTTTATTATGTAGTTCACATCCCACCTCATCCCTATCGTGGGCTTTCAGCGGGTATGGACGTTGCAAAGGTAGTGAAAAGATTTGAATTTAGTATATTTATAAGTCTTATTTAGTATGTTTTAACACTGCCGCGTTTCCTTGCACCCTTTGCAGCCATGACAAGTGGGTTTGTCGGTGTGGCGGAAAAGGGTGTAGATGCGGCGGGCGGCGTAGAGGGCTGCGGCTGCAATGACTATTATGGTGATTGTGGTCTGCATGTAGTGTATGCCGTTATTGCGTTTTCTTGCCGAAGAAACGCTGGTATTCCTGTTCGAAATTTGGGGTGAAGATGCCTTTGCCCATGTTTTCCTCTATCTCCCTGATTGGCCAGAAGCGGCCTCCTGCCAGTTCTGAGGGATTGGGGGTGACAGGACCGTCGTAGGTTGCTCGGTGGACAAATACAAGCTCCCGCTCGCGCTGGCTCTCGAAGACGTAGTGACCGAGGCTCTCGGGAGTGAAATCCTCCACGCCAAGCTCCTCGCGCACCTCGCGGCGCAAGGCTGCATCGACATTCTCGCCAAGGTCGATGTGTCCGCCCGTGGCTGTGTCCCAACGGCTTGGCTGTATGTCTTTCCAGTCGGGACGCTGCTGCAGGTATAGCTCGCCACGGCTGTTGAAGAGGTGTAGGTGAACCACGGGGTGTAGAATCTTTGAGCCGCCGTGTGCCTCGCCACGTGTTACGGAGCCCAGGATGTTGCCGTCTTCGTCAACGGCAGGGAATAGTTCTTGCTTGTTGTCCATCAGTTTCTTGTGAGTTTTTTCAGCAGCACCTTGTTGATGGCATGGATTCTTCGTCCTTGCTTCTCAAGGTCCTCGCGTACATTATTTATATTATTGAAGAACATGGAGAAGGCATTGAGCATCTGGTTTGGCTGACGTGGGTCCTCGGTCTCGTTGGGGTTGGTGATGATGCGTATTCCCTTCGCCTCGATGTGCACGTCAATGTCAGTGCCGCTCATTATGGGGTCGCCGTCGTAGTGTATTGCCCCGGGCGAGTTGCGGTGTATATGTATGCGCTTTGCCTTGAAGGTCTTTATCTTCGAGTTCTTGTCGAGTGTGCGGTTCATGAGGTCGATGCCTATCTGTGGTGCGTCGAAGGCAGTGAATGGTTCCATGATGATGACATCCATCAGTCCGTCGGTCATGGTTGCCTTTGGCGCAATGTAGGCGTCGTTGCCATATTGTGATGCGTTGGCGCATGCTATGAGGTATGCCTTATATTTCATAGTGCCTGTCTCGTCAACCACCTCGTAGGTCTCGGGCTTGTATTTCAGTCCCTCGCGCAGCACGTTCTCAACGTAGGTTATAGGCCCACGCTTTCCTGCCTCGGCAAACTTCAGAGAGATGAAGGCGTCGAACCCCATTCCGCATGTGCAGAAGAAGGGCAGGTCGTTTATCACGCCATAGTCGAGCTGCTCCATCTTGCCGGTGTTTATTATCTCGATGGCTTTCTGTGGGTCGAGTGGTATGCAGAGGTGGCGTGCGAGTCCGTTACCCGAGCCACATGGAATGATGCCGAGTGCCGTGTCGGAGTGTACCAAAGAGCGTGCCACCTCGTTGATGGTCCCGTCGCCTCCCACTGCGACGACTATGTCGGTATGGTTGCTGACACACTCCTTTGCTATATCGGCAGCGTGTCCCGGATATTTGGTGAAGACGACCTCATGGCAGTACTTCCCATGGTCGAGAGTGCTGCCAATGAGTGCCGGCAACTCCATTTTGTTTTGTGTGCCGGAGTGTGGGTTCAATATGAATACAATACTTTTCTTTTTCTCCATTGTAGTGCAAAAATAATGTATTTTGCGCAATTTTATAGCCATAAATGGACTAAAAATGCCTAAAAGGTGCATTTTTTTAAAAAAAAGCACACTAATTGGCAAAAAATTAGTAACTTTGCCGCCTACAAATAAGAAAAAGAAAAAAGAGACCGTATAAAATGGGACAATTACAGGAAAGATACAAGAATTATCGTGAGCCGCAGAAATTCATGGAGGCAGGCGTTTATCCTTTCTTCCGCGAGATTTCGGGCAAGCAGGGTACAGAGGTTGTGATGGAAGGTCACAATGTGCTCATGTTCGGCTCCAATGCCTACACGGGTCTTACAGGAGACCAGCGAATCATCGATGCGGCAAAGGCTGCCCTTGACAAGTATGGTACGGGTTGTGCGGGCAGTAGATTCCTCAATGGAACTCTTGACCTGCATGTGCAGCTTGAGAAGGAGTTGGCTGAATTTATAGGTAAGGATGATGCTCTTGGCTTCTCGACAGGATTCTCTGTCAATGCAGGTGTCATCGCCATGGTTGTGGGCCGCAACGACTATGTTATCTGCGACGACCGCGACCATGCCAGCATCGTTGACGGACGCCGCTTGTCGTTTGCAAAGCAGCTGCACTATAAGCACAACGACATGGAGGACCTTGAGAACATCCTAAAGACACTGCCACAGGAGGCGGTTAAGCTAATCGTGGTCGATGGTGTGTTCTCGATGGAAGGCGACCTATGCAAGTTGCCACAGATTATTGAGCTGAAGCACAAGTACAACTGCTCGGTGATGGTTGACGAGGCACACGGACTTGGCGTGTTTGGCCGTCAGGGTAGGGGAGTGTGTGACCATTTCGGACTTACCGACGAGGTTGACCTCATCATGGGTACGTTCTCCAAGTCGCTGGCAAGCATAGGCGGTTTCATAGCCGGTGATGCCGACACTATCAATTTCCTCCGCCACACCTGCCGCACCTACATATTCAGTGCGTCAAACACCCCAGCAGCCACAGCGGCGGCAATGGAGGCACTCCACATACTGAAGGCAGAGCCAGAGCGCATTGAGCACCTTTGGTCGGTGACCAACTATGCACTGCGCCGTTTCCGCGAGGAGGGCTTTGAGATTGGCGATACGGAGAGCCCAATCATACCTCTTTATGTACACGACGTTGACAAGACGTTCCTCGTCACGAAGCTGGCTTCTGACGCAGGCGTGTTCATTAACCCCGTAATACCTCCAGCCTGTGCTCCACAGGACACCCTTGTACGCTTCGCCCTTATGGCAACCCACACCGAGGAACAGGTGGAAAGAGGCGTTCAAATACTGACTAAGATATTTAAAGAGCAAAATATTGTTAAATAATTGCGAAATATTTGCGAGACTCAAAAAATGTTTGTACCTTTGCACCCGCAAAACAAAAGGAACAACATCCTAGAGTCGAGCAACCGAGGTGTAGCGCAGTTGGTAGCGTTCCTGGTTTGGGACCAGGCTGTCGCAGGTTCGAGTCCTGTCACCTCGACCAAAAGGGAAGAATCTTTCGAGGTTCTTCCCTTTTTTGTGTCCAAAAACTTGTTTTTTGGCATATTTGCCATTTGGAACAATCATTTTTTCCAAAAAAGCTTTGTTGTTGTCGTTTATTTTTGTATCTTTGCATTGTCTTTGCAAAAGATAATGACGAGACCTTAAAGTAGAAACTGATGACGAATAAAACTATAAGTATAATAATATGGGCAATCGCACTATTACTGCCTACTGTGGCTGCGGGAAGGACTGACGACCGTAGCTTCAGGATAATTAGTGCTGCCAACGGACTTGCCGACAACAGTGCCCAGACTATTGACTGCACTTTCTCGGGACGCATGATCGTGTCGAGCCTCGGACGAATAAACATCTACGACGGAGGCTATTTCCTGCAGGTTTCCGACTTTGGTGAGCAAAGCTATCCATTGCCAAAATACAAGGGAAACTACCACCTCTATTTCGACAATCGCCACCACCTATGGCTGAAGGACAAGCAGAAGGTGAAGTGTGTGGACATGATGACCGAGCGGTGTATTTCCGATGTTACGCCATTGTTCAAGGCGGAGAATGTGAATGATGCGCTTGAGGACCTCTTCGTGGATTCGAGCGGAAGGCTATGGCTCGTGGCTAAGGGCATTATCTCGGCGGAGAAACGCAAATATCAGGTGAAGGTGAACGCAAAGAAGAATTTGCAGGACATTGACGTGAACGGCGACCTCCTCATGCTGTTCTACGACGACGGCTCTGTGGAGTTTTTCGACTTCCCAACGTCGAAATACCTCTATTCCACTGTTGCCTACGACAAGGCCTCGCAGGAGCTTTACAGCAAGTCAACCGTGTTGCTGCGTACCCAGACAGGCATGTTCCAGATAAGGAATGGCGGTGGAAAGTCTATATTGCTGTTCTACGAGTTTGCCACGAGGAAATGGACTGAGCTAATGAAACAGGACTATAGCCTCAACAACATGGTGATGAAGGACGAACTGCTCTATATTGCAAGTGCCTATGGCTACTGGACCTACAACCATGAGACAGGCGAGAAGGAACACTACGACGAGGTGAGATTGGAGAACGGAAGGGTGTTGCTCACCGACATCAATGCTATGGAGTTTGACCGTCAGGGAGGACTATGGCTTGGCACTGAGAACCGCGGACTGCTCTATTCCAAGCCCCGTTTGTCGCCTTTCACGGTCTATGGTTGGGAGAATCCCAAGGCGTTGGAGTATGCCGTCATGCTGGACAAGAAGTTGGAGGCTGAGGGATATGCCTACGAGAGTGGAGTCTATTGCCGCTACATGGACAGCCGCGGATGGAAATGGAAGGGAGGAAGGAACGGATTGTCATACATAAAGCCTGACGAGACCGAGGAGACTGTCGTTGACAAGTCTATAGGACTGCTCAACAATGTGGCGCACTGCATTGCTGAGGACACTGACGGGAATATCTGGATAGGTACGAGCAATGGTATTGCAGTGGTGATGATAAAGAATGGGGCGATACAGTATGCCATAAGTTTTGACGCCAACGACAATGTACCTATTGAGACTTTCACCAGTGGAAGGGCAATAACCTTGCCCAATGGCAACATAGTGATGCAGGGAATAGACCACGTTGTGGAGTTCCGCCCCAAGACATTCATAACGAGCAATGACAACTTCATACTCCTGCACCCAAAGTTCGTAAGGCTTATGGTGAACGGCACGGTGGTGGAGGCAGGAACAGAGATTGACGGGAAGGTGATTATAGAAGAGGCTGTGTCGCGCACACGACGCCTTAACCTCGACTATATGGAGAACACCGTGACGCTGACCTTCTCGGCGCTTAACTTCTTCCGTCCGCTGCAGACCTACTATAGGGTGAGGGTGTCGGGACTTGACGACGACTGGAAAGTGATGTCCTATTTCAACTCAAAGGGACTTGTTGACTCAAGGGGATTGCTACACCTGCCACTGATGGGTTTGGAGCCTGGCAATTACACCGTGGAGGTGCAGGCATCGATGTTCCCCGACAAGTGGGTAACTCCGTCGGTGAAGATAACCCTATCGGTGAAGCAGCCTTGGTGGCAGACTACAGGCTTGTATGTATTCATATTCATATTGTTGGTAGTGTTGGGTGTTGCCAATCTCCTGTTCTACAGCCGCAACAACCGCCTGCGCATCAAGTGCAACCTGGGAGAGTTTGAGCTGACGAGGCTCCTCAACAATTTCCTTAAGCGTAGCGATGCTTGCAGGGAAGAACTGCTGTCACCCTCGCGTGAGGAGGTTTATGGCAATGGCGAGGAGGCGATGTCGGACCTGAACGAGAAATTCATCGACGTGATGATAGGCTTAAAGCCATACTTGGAGAAAGATGCAACCACGCATAATGTTTTCAAGGACGTAAGTGCCCGTAATGGAATTGACATACTTGAGTTCTACGACCTTGTGTCGAACAACGTGAACAAGAGTCCACGTCTCTTCAACAGAACACTGAAGCTGCAGCAGGCTGCCAAAATGCTTAGGGAAACCAATCTTGGAGTGGAGGAGATATCAGACAAATGCAAGTTTGCCTCGGTGAATTATTTCACCACTTGCTTCCTTAAGCGATATAGGCTCACACCGCAGGAATATAGGGAGAGAAAATAAGGAAAGGCGTGTGAAGGGGGTTATCTGAACACCAACTGTCGGTAGCCAACGAGCTGCCAGTAGCGTTCGCCTTGGCCCTTGAAATAGACGTATGCCTGATAGCGGTTCTCCGTCTCGTAGAAGTTGCCCTCGCTGTTGGGTATGGAGGTCTTTCCTTGGTCGTCAGCCAAGAGGAACTGGTAGGAGTAGTAGCCTTGTTTCTGTAGCAGGCGGAGGTTGTAGCAGTCTTCCTCCTCGTCGTATCGTGCCACATACATGTTCCTGTCGGCATGGTTTGTCCATTTGCCGTCGATGATGATGTTTCCGCGCTGTCTCACGCCTGTCTCGAGGGAATAATTTATGAAGACGTAGTCGCAGGTGATGTCGTTCTCCGTGTTGTCGCTGTTGCGAATGTAGAATGCCCCGTTGGCATCCTCGTCATAGACGTAGTTGGGTCGTGGCTCAGCCTTGAAGGGGAAGGCATTGTAGTTGTTCCCGTCCCACATTATCTCCTCAATGCCCATCGTGGGGTGGGAGAGTGACAAGGTCTCAAACTTTCTGTATTCGTTTCCTCCGTCGAAAATTAGCTCACGGTTGTGCTTCCACTCCATTCCGTTGGCGTTGCGCAGGTTTGGTCTGACGTTCACCCGCATGTTGTCCTCCCTCTCGTTTTGTGTCACTATGGTGATGACCTGCTCGTCGGGATTTGTCACGTTGAGGCTTCTGTAGCCAAGGGTCATGGAGAGTTGTTGGTGGCTCTTGTTCACGTCAATGTCGGTGTTTGTGGTCACGTCCATTGCCAAGTCTGTCTTTTGCTCCACAACCTTGAACTTGGCTTCCAGGAGTTGCTCGCCAGTGTCGTCGTCGCTCACGGTTATGCGGTAGTTGCCACTGAGTTTCATCCTGCATTTATCGTTTGGTATGGAGAAACTGTAGTGGGTGTAGAGTACGGTGGTGTTGATGGAGTTCTCGTAGTCGTCGATCACTATGTCGTTGAATCCCTCAAGATAGTCGCTCTCGAGCAGTTCCACTGAGGTCGTCCAGTCGGGATTGCAGTGCTCTACGTGGTATGTCAGTCGGTGATAGTCGTGCGACATCTCGTCGAAGCTTATCTTGATTACCTCTTCCCCGTTCAATGGTATTACGGCAGGGGATAGGAAATCGTTGTCAGCCACGACTTGCAGCGTGTTCACCCTCTTGCTTACGATTCTTCCCTCTGCGTTGGCGGGAAGGGCGGAGCAGAGGACCAGAAGGAAAATAATACAGTTTTTCACCGAATGTGGGGAGATAAAAAAACCCATTTCCAGGGCTATGCCTTGTGTGGCACTGACACGCAGGAAATGGGATTTGTAGGTAGTTAGTCAATTATTTCTTGTTGATAGCCATGTCAACGGTAACGGCAACGGCAACGGTAGCACCTACCATTGGGTTGTTACCCATACCGAGGAAGCCCATCATCTCAACGTGTGCAGGCACTGAGGAAGAACCAGCGAACTGGGCATCAGAGTGCATGCGGCCGAGAGTATCGGTCATACCGTAAGAAGCAGGACCTGCAGCCATGTTGTCTGGGTGCAGAGTACGACCTGTACCACCACCGGAAGCTACTGAGAAGTAAGGCTTGCCAGCGAGCACGCGCTCCTTCTTGTATGTTCCTGCAACTGGGTGCTGGAAGCGGGTTGGGTTGGTTGAGTTACCTGTGATAGAAACGTCAACGTCCTCAAGCCAGTTGATGGCAACGCCCTCACGAACGTCGTCAGCACCATAGCAGTTCACCTTTGCACGTGGGCCGTCAGAGTAAGCTGTGCGGTTGACAACCTCTACCTTGCCTGTGTAGTAGTCGAACTTGGTCTGTACGTATGTGAAGCCATTGATACGGCTGATGATCATGGCAGCGTCCTTGCCAAGACCGTTGAGGATGCAGCGCAGAGGGTTCTTGCGCACCTTGTTGGCCATCTCGGCAATCTTGATAGCACCCTCAGCGGCAGCGAATGACTCGTGACCAGCGAGGAATGCGAAGCACTGTGTCTCCTCGCGGAGCAGACGGGCAGCGAGGTTACCGTGACCGATACCTACCTTACGGTCGTCGGCAACAGAACCTGGGATGCAGAAGCTCTGCAGACCGATAC
>CAMAGM010000052.1 GCA_945833995.1 uncultured Prevotella sp. | reverse complement strand
TAGGACTCTCACTGGTTCACCGCATTGCAGGACAGTTACCTGTCACCTGTCCTTCCAGTTAGATTTTTTGCGATTTACGCAATACTGGCAATCAGTTGACAACAGCTTATTGTTAGACCAAACGTTTCTTATTTTTGACTATAAAAACAAAATAAAGTTCACTGCTGTCCCGTTAAAATCAGCGGATTTTAACGGGACAGCAGTGATTTTGTATGTGTTTTTTGTCAACAAGAAGGAAAGGAAGTGGTTCAAGCACGAACGCTACACTGTTACAGTGCTACAGCTATTTTTACTTGTTACAAACTTTTTTGTTGTCGAGCGATATCACATTCTCAACTGTAGCACTGTAACAGTGTAACGCTTAATGGAAAGTTCCCTGCGTCTCCCCAAAGGGGGCATCAGTCATTCACCGATGCCAAAAGCCCTTTCGGGCTACGGACTTACATAAAGTAAAGTCCCTACTCGTACATGGATTCGAGGCTGGTAGCATTTCCCAACCGTACAGGTGGAATTTTTTTATTGACAATCGCACAGGAACCGTCCCGAAAGCATCACGAGACCATCCCGAATGATGGCAAGAGACAAAATATTCACAAAACGTGACAGCGGGCGAAGGGTGATGCCGTTCTTTCTTTTTCTTTGCATAGGAGCAATCTTCCTCTTCTTGATATCCTCGGGATGGAACAGCGTAATTCTGTCTTCGTCCACCTTATATATCCCAAAATGTGGTTGTTGTTCAAGATTTTGGTCATAAAAGTACGAAAATATCTGTTTTTGTACGTTTTTCCCCTTATTATTCACCGAAATATTGATAATTTTGCACACGAAACAAAAAAGATCTATCAAAATGAACAAAAGAAGTATTGTAATTGGCGGTGTTGTTTGCTTTGCCGTAAGTGTGATTGCACAGTCGCTTATGGCGCAAAGTAGGTTGTCATACGGTTTTGACAACATACAAGACTCGGCACGCACCAAGGTGTGGTGGTTCCACGGAGAGACGGTGGGGACACATGAGGGAATAACAGCCGACCTTGAGGCGTTTCGGGAAGCTGGTGTAGGAGGTGTCGTCTATTACGACCAAGTGCATGGCAACGGCGAAGGAGCGGCAAAGGTGTTCTCGCCTGAGTGGTGGGACGAGCTGATTTTCTCGTCAACGGAGGCTCGGCGTTTGGGACTTGACTTTGAGTGCAACGCCTCCAATGGCTATGTGGCAGGTGGAAAATGGATAACGCCTGACAAGAGCATGCAGCGGCTTGCCATGACGGAGACCGTTGTTGAGGGAGGCAAGGACGTGGTGGCGCAGATGCCCATGGTGAAAGCTCCCGGCAATTGGTATGAGGATGTGGCGCTGATTGCCGTCCCATATCGGGAAAACCTCGTGGGCGACTCGCGCCAGGTGTTCAGTACGGACTCTGTGGTGACACTATCCAATCCAGACAATACAACATATATAAATATTGATTTCGGACGCCCGTTCACCGCACGCAGCATCACCTACACCACAGGGGCAAGGGGAAAGGCACGCACGTCGTCGATGCAAGTTCCTCCCACGCATTTCACGCTCAACAGCAATATGCCAAAGACTGATTTTGGCGAGTTCTTCGGTTGTGGCTTCCGCAAGCTGCCGCCGATAGGCGAACTGCAGGTGAGCAATGACGGAAAGACCTTTCGCAAGGTTTGCCTGTTGAGGCCAAGATACCGCAACCTCGGAGGAACGAAGGAACAGACCATTGCTTTCGCCACGACGAGAGGAAGGTATTTCAGGATCGCACTGTATGGTTGGGGAACAGGAAACGATGCCGACCAAACACTCACTTTCGGCAATGTGGTACTGTCAGCCCGTGCGGCGGTGGATGCCTGGCAGGCTAAGGCAAGCCTCGTGTCGGAACTGATGGAGGGTGACACCACACCACGATACACAGCCAAGGAACTCGTGGATTTCTCAAAGGCAATAGACCTTACACACGCTATGGATGGCAACGGACACGTAGAATGGGACAAAGCGCCAAAGGGACGCTGGCTGCTACTGCGCTTCTTCTCCATCTCCAATGGCGGACACACAAAGCATGGACGTGCCGAGGCACTGGGACTGGAGTGCGACAAACTCTCGGCTGATGGGGCAAGGCTGCAATGGCGCAGCTATGTGAAACCCATTATCGATAGCCTACGCGCACACAACGGACAACTGACCGGCATCTGCATGGACAGCCATGAGGCGGGACCGCAAAACTGGACAGTGGGTTTTGAGAAGGAGTTCAGGAGGCTGCGCGGCTACGACATGATGAGATACTTGCCCGTGATGGCTGGCTTCGTGGTAGGCTCGGCTCAGGAGTCGGACAAGTTCCTCAACGACCTTCGCCACACTATCAATGACCTAATCACCGACAGGTATTTCGGCGAGATGAACCGCTTGTGCCGTGCCGAGGGACTGACGCTCACGGCTCAGGCAATAGGCGGTGCACTGTGCATGGCGGGCGACGCCATCAGCGTGAAACGTCTTGTGGATAAGCCGCAGGCTGAGTTTTGGGGCTATCAGACAGAAGGAAACTACGACATAAAGGACTGCTCGTCGGCAGCACACCTATATGGAAAGCAGATTGCCTCTGGCGAGGCATTCACCGACGTGACCTACAAACACTCCCTTGCCTACATAAAGAACCTTGCCGACTATGCCTATGCCTTCGGAATAAACGAGTTTGTCGTGTGTGCCGTGGCATACCAGCCTTGGGTAAGGAAAGAGGGCGAGCCGTTGCGCATCAGCACGGCAAATGGCAGACAATACGTTCTCAACCGCATCAATACGCTATGGCCACTGAGCAAACCGTTCTGGGACTATCAGGCTCGCTGCTCCTGGATGTTGCGACAAGGCAAGCCTGTTAGCGACATTTGCCTCTATCTTGGCGACGACATTCCAATGCGCATCTTGTCACACAAACTGCCACACCTGCCAAAGGGCTTTGACTTCGATGCCTTCACCACCCACGCCTTACTCAACCGAATGAGTGTGGAAAACCAGCGCATTGTGTTGCCTGACGGAGTGAGCTACCGAATGATGATCCTGCCAAACGACGCCACGCTCACTGAGGAAGCCCGACAAAAAATAGAATTCCTACGCAGCCAAGGCGCGATAGTCTTCGACCCACAGACCGACAGCCGCACTTTGCCGGAGGCAATTAACGAGGCAGGACTGCGTCCGGATGTTGATGCGCCCTCGGCACACCAACTCTATTTTTGCCATAGGCAGACATCGGACGAGGACATCTATTTCCTCAACAACCACAGCGATGAGCCAATAAGCGACAGCTTCCGCTTCAACGTCAGCGCAACTTCGGCAGAACTTTGGAATCCTGTTACTGGGGAGAAGCGAGAACTGCCATTCCGCATAGAGGAAAACACCACCTGCATCAGCCTTAGACTTGCCCCGCGCGAATCGTACTTCATCGTTCTTGGGAAGAAGGAAACTGAGTCTGGTGGATATTCATGTAAGGTAAAAAGCGGCACTATGGCAATAGACACCCCATGGGAAGTGACTTTCGATGCGAAAATGGGTGGTCCGCAAGAGAAAATCGTTTTCGACGAGCTTGAGGACTGGGCTAAAAGTGCCGACCCAAGAATCAGGTATTTCTCGGGCATGGCAACTTACCGCAACAAGTTTGTGCTTGACAAGAAGAGAGTAGGGGCATCATACCACATGAACATTCCCTTGACCAACTCAGCGGCGGAGGTTTTGGTCAATGGCTGTTCTGCTGGTATAATATGGTGCTCGCCGTGGAGCATCGACGTGACAGAATTGCTCAACGAAGGCGAAAACACTATCGAACTGCGTGTATGCAACTGTCTGTGGAACCGTCTCGTAGGTGACGCTCTATTATCTGAAAAGGAACGTGTGACATGGCAGACCCATCAATTGGCAAAAGCCACAGACAACACAATCCCATCTGGCATCGACGGCATGGTGAAGATTCTCATTTCCATCCCACGAAATAGTTTGCCATGAGGGTTAGGTTGTAGGCATAGAGATAAATGACGAGGAACAGCACGGAGAGGCGGGCGGCGAGTAATGCTCTGCCTTTGAGGGCGCGCAGCAGGTAGGCAAGGGAAATGGGAATGATGAAAATCCAATGGGCAGTCATGATGTAGGCCTCGTTGAGACCGAAACCAAGAATGAGGTGGATGAAGGCATCGAAAGCTACGCCGCTCGCAGCCATGAGGAAGAACTTTGAACGGTGGCCGCAGATAGTGCCGAAAAAGAAGAGCACGACAATGAATCCCTCAATGGCATAGGGTAGCCACGAGTCGTAGGTGACGATGACAGGGCGGTTACGCAGCGTGTCGCAGAGAAGGAAACGTGGATGGAGCTGTATTGACTCGCCAAATATGTTCTCGATGGTGGATTCAAGGCGTGGAGTGGTGGCGTCGGTCCATTTCATAAATCCCTCGCCCTCCATGGGCTTACCCTTATGGGCATTGCCAGGCTTTTGCTGGTTGGCAAGCCAACGCTCGTGTTTCAACACCTGCATCTTGTGGTTGAAAACGCGTGCTATGGTGGCACTGTCTTTCAGGCTTGTGGTGTCGCGGAACTGGGCGAAGAGTTTCTCGCGCTCCTTTGCTCCCTCGGCACGCTGTTTTGCCTTTGCCTTTGCCTCGCGTGGCACGGTGAATGTCTCGTGCTCCCATGTGGCGAAAGCCCACATTAGAGAGCAAGGCACGACGATGGCGAGCAGGATGTATTTGGGGCGGAACAACTTCCTGCCATTGACGAACAAGGCATCGATATAGATTTTTATTCCGTTGCTGAGTGTCGTTCCCGCAGTGAAAAGGAATAGGAGGCACGTTTGTGTGATGTTGAGGCTCCTGCCTCGCTGCAGGCTCTTGCCACTGATGTAGAGTGCCATGAGAAGGAGGAACATAGACGGACCGAAATGGTCGGGCACGACGAACGAGAGCAGGACGTAGGCAAACGAGAAGAGGAGGAAGGAGAGCAACGTGGCATCGGTGCGGCTGACACCAATGATCTCACGGCAGATGCGATAGATGAAGATGAAGCTGTAGAAGGCGAAGAACACAAGGGGAAGCATGACGACAAGCTGCACAAGATTCATCCCCGTCAATGCGGTGAGTCCCTCGTTGAGAAGATGGAACGGATAGAGGAAGAAAGCAAGGAGAGGATGACGGAAGGGATTGTAGGAGGCATCCCAAATGGTCAGCACAGTGTAGGTGATAGGGTCGAAGCCCGACACCTGAAAATTCCACACAAACTGTTTCCAAACCGCCTTGCCCGTGAGGCTGAAGATGTGGAAATACTTGCTTATTGCCATGACATTCACGGCAATGAAAAGGAGAAGGGCAACGAGCGAAGCAAGACGTTCCTCGCGTTTGACTCGAAAAAGAGAGGGGAGAGGGGAGTGAGGAGTGAGATTACTGAACTGTGCAGCTTTGGGGCTCTCGCAATTCTCTCTCCTCACTCCACACTCCTCACTCCTCACTAAAACCCCATCATCGGCAAACTCAAGCATCTCACGGTCGCCACGGCTGTCGCCGTAGGCTATGAGGTGATAGGAAGAGCGGTCGGGATAGGCGGCGAGAAAGCGTGTGACTTTTTCCTTGCCGTAGCAGTTGGGTGTGGAAAAACGGCCCGTAAGGCGACCTTCAACTACCTCTGCCTCAGTGCCAATGACCTTGATTGGCTGACCCTCGAAAAACGGATGCACCCAGTTGGTGATGCTTGCGCTGACCACCACGATTTCTGTCCCCTCAGCTTGCAGCTGGGCAAGAAGACGCTCCATGTCAGGGCGAACGAGGAAACCGTGCGACTTGGCAAACATCTCGCAGTGGGCATTGAACTCAACTAAGCCCATGCCTCCAAAGAAATGGGTGAACACGCGCTGCTTTGTCTTGCCATTGTCGTAGAGACGGAGGAGCATGAGGATTAGCCATGGCAGGCAGAGCATGAAACCAAGCAGCATGCGTGGAGTGCCATAGACAAATCGGATGAACTCAAGGAGTGTGTCGCGGCTTGTTATTGTGCCGTCGAAATCGAAAGCGTATATAGTCTTCATTTGTTCTAAAAGTAAATTATCAAGACAAACGACAAAATCCAACCCAAGATGACGAGCTGGACGAAATGGTCGGAAAGGACAAGGCGTGTGGGGTCGCCGCTCTTCTCGTCAACCACGGTGAGCTGTATGTAGCGGAGCAAGCCCAGTATGACAAAGAAACTTGTCATATAGAGATTGGGGCAATGGAAACGCTCGATAACCTCTGGCGACACGGTGTACATGATGTAGCACACGAGCATTACGGCACCCGTGATGGTGATTGCCTGATTGATGAATGTGAGGTTGTAGCGTATGGTGTTCTTGCGTGGAGCCTCGCCAGTTTGGTTCATTATCAGCACGTCGTCGCGCCGTTTGGCAAATGAGAGGAACAGCGTGAGCAGGAACGACATCATTACGATCCAGCGGCTTAGGACAATGTCGGTGGCAACGCCTCCTGCCACTATGCGCAGCACGAACCCCATGGCGATGATGCACACATCGATGATGGCATGCTGCTTGAGCCAAAGGCAATAGGCGGTGTTGAGCAGCAGGTAGATGGCTATGACGCTTGCCAAAAGTATGTTGCCAAAGGCGATGGGCATGACGATGGACACCAAGGCGAGGACTGCGAAGAGGACGTATGCCTCGGTTTTGCCTACAAGCCCAGCGGCAATGGGGCGATGGCATTTCCTCGGGTGTCGGCGATCGGCGTCAATATCTATTATGTCGTTGAGACAATAGATGGCAGATGCTGCAAGGCAGAACGAGACGAAAGCCACGGACGAGGCGAGCCAGTCGGCAGTGTCGAAAAGACTACCACCGAAGAACAATGGAATGAAGACAAAGAAGTTCTTCACCCATTGGTGCGGACGTATGATTCTAATAATGTTTCTCAATCCCTTATTTTTTAATTCTTAATTCTTAACTCTTAATTTCCTACTTGCGAAGTAATCTCTCACCTCTCACCTCTTAATTCTTAATTTTTAATTCTTAATTTTATATCCCCCAACGGCGACAACAGTTTGTGCAGCAGCCATGCCAATGGTAAGGTTGCGACGAGGGTAAGCAGTGCCGTAGGCCAATAGCCAAGATGTAGGGGCTTGATGTGCTTCAACACGAATTCGACGTGGATTAGATAAAACTCGAGGCTGACGGTGCCGACGAAAGAGAACAACCGCCTGACTATGGCGGGGGCAATGGAAAAAAGTCGTGCAACCATCAATGAGATAGTTATGCAGAGAGGTATGTAAACCATGCGTTCGAGAAAGAGAGGGAAACGATTGCGTAGTCCCGACTCGAAGTTTACGCATACGTAGGTGCTTAGTAGGAAGGTGATGCAAACGAGTATCCACGACTCGCTTTCGGCAGTGCGTTGCTCCTTTACCCAGAAACCGACATTAATGCCAATGAGGAAGATGGGTATGCGGCTGATGAAGATTTCGATATGGCGGAGGTTGGCATACAGCGTCTGGTCGTAGCGCATGAGCACGCAGAACAGCATGGCAAACACTGGTAGCCAACACCATGAGCGTGAGCGGCTCACGAGTGCCATGTAGGCTGGGGCAATGGTGTAGAGCGTCATGATGGCGGGAATATACCAGAAATGCAACTCGTTATATACTGTCCAGAAGTCGTGGTAGAACAGTATGTTGGCGATGGTGTCCCACAGCGGCATCCTACCGCTGACGAAGAATGGTATGAAATAGAGACAGGCAATGATGAACCAAGCAGGATAGACGCGGATATAGCGTCGCCAGTAGAACTCGATGAGGCTCGGACCTTTCGACCATGCGAACCACATTCCAATACCACTGAGGAAAAGGAAAATATCTACTCCCACGTTGCCGCATCGGCTGAGGCAAAAGGCAAGCGTGTCGTGCCGCTGTCCACCGACATGGAACAGCAGAATAACTATCATGGCAAAACCCATAAGCTCGCCACGATACCGACTCAAGTCAGCCCAATGCAATCTTAATTCTTCACTCTTCACCCTTAATTCTTAATTCTTAATTCTTAATTTTTAATTCTAAATTCCTAATTTTCTCCTCACATTCTCGGACTCGCAATCCTGTCCATGATTTGCTTTACGAGCCACGAGAAGGCAATTGTGGCTATTATGTAGAGCAACAGTCCGTCATATACATCGCCCCGACGTGAGATGGGTATGAAAATCTTGCGGAGTAGGGGATGGATGACGAACATTGCCGCCGAGATGGTGCCAAACCAGCAGAAGGTCCTTAGCAACACGTCGGGCAACGCCTTGACAAGGCAAACTGCCGCCACTATGATGGCGAAGGGAACCCAGAGCCACGTCTGGAACGAGAAACAACCAGCGACGATGGCAAGGGAAAGGATGGCGAGGCGCACAAACCAATGGAAACGGCTGACATCAACCATCTCAAGCCGAACGAAACGGGCGGCGAGCAAGCCTGCACCAAAAGGCAACATTCCACCAACGAAATTGTAGCGCAGGTAGTTGAGCTCGCTGCTCTCAGGTGAGCAACAGACCTGCAGCAGCCAGCAGATGGCAATCATGCCAACCGTAAACGCCCAATGGCGGCGGAAAAGGAGCAGACGATAGACGATGTAGAGCTGCATCATCAGGCCAAAGAACCAGTAAGGTCCGGGCCAAATGACCTCGTTGGGCTCAGGAAGCAGGTTGGCGAACATACCAAAGAGAGCTATGACATTCTCTGCAGGATACGCCCGAGGACCGATTGTCATGTAGTCAACCACGATGAAAGCGGCGAAACCAGGCAACATCATGCGCAACAGCTTGAGATAGTGGAAGCGCGTGAAACGCCAGGCTGAGGGTGCCGGGATTCCGTTGTTTGATGATAGCTCGTATTTCAAGGTGAGTCCAAAACCGCTTAGGAAAAGGAAAATGGGCACACCATAGTGACCGAAATAGGAGAGCAGCTGCACGGGCAGCATCGCATCTATGCCACCAGCGAAATAGTCGGCAAGCTGTTGGCTGCGCGACATATAGAACTTGTATTCGTTCTCCCTGATGGCAAACCACAGCCAGTGACAATAGTTGTGGAGCATGATGCCGAGAATGGCAATGCCACGGAGTGCATCGCACTCGGCTCTTGAAAGCAACGTATTATTCTTCAATTTTAATTCTTAATTGACTTCGTCGATTGCTGGCTTCACCTCGGCATAGAGCTCAAGCGAGCTTGGCTCTGCTCTCGGTTCGCGCAGCAATTCTTAACTCTTAATTTTTAATTCTTAATTCTCAACTCTTAACTCATTATAGTCCACCTGCCCCTTCAGTATTCTTGGACGCTGGGTGTTGTAGTCGTCCTCCAAGGGGTTGTAGTCGCTGCGGTATTCGGGACAGTGTATTCCTGCGAGATAGAGCAGCAAGTGGGAGAGGTTGTCAGTCATGAAAGGCAATTCCGTTGCCGCTTTCACGCGCTTGACGATTTCTGGATGGTTGCGGCGGTATTTCTTTGAACACCAAATCCAGAATGGCACCTCAAACTCCTCATGCGCAAGCCTATAGTCAACCTCTGCCGAGTGTTGACGGCCAAAGATCGCCATTCCGTTGCCGAATGCCTCCTCGCCATGGTCGGACATGTGGACGACGATGACGTCCTCGTCTTCCCAGCGTTTCAGCAGCTCGTCAATGATGTAGTCGTTGTAGAGCGTGGCATTGTCGTAGTCGGCGAGAATCATCTTGTTCTTGTGGCTTAGCGATGGCCATGTGTAGTCCTTGGCATGATAGCGTTTGAACTCTTTGGGATAGCGATAGCCGTAGGTGGTGTGCTGTCCCATGAGATGTATGATGGTCAGGCGGTTGTCGCCCGTAATCTTTCGGTTGGGGATAGAGTCCTTCAGGCGGTCGTACTCAATTATCATTCCTCCATCAAGCCTGTGAAGCTTGCTGTTGCGCACGTCGAACTGAGCCTTGCTCAGCGTAGGATTGTTGAGGAAGAAGCCACCGCTGAAATCATACACTGCCTCTTTGGCTTGGGGAAGGAACTGGTTGGTGATAAACGTTACATTATAGCCCGCCTTGCGAAAGACCTCGGGGAAGAGCGGATAGTCGCACCATTCACCGCTGTCGCCCACGGCATGAAGCGAAAAAACGTTCTTGAAGACGAAACTCGTCAGGTTCCAACACGACACCACGTCGTTGAACACAAACAGCTCGCCGTTTTTCTGACGTTTCAGTTGCAGCGGAGTTGTCTCGTAGTTGTAGCCGTAGAGTTGGGAGTGGTGTTTGTTGTAGCTCTCGCCCATGATGAACACTATGTGTGGGCTGCGGAAGTCGCACGAATCCACTGTCACGCGTTCCGTTCCTAAAATCAGACGGTCTAATTGTTTTGATGCCAGCTCATTGGCATAGATGCTGAAAGCAAGTCGGTAGATGGGCAGATAGAGCGTTGCCCTGTCTTTTCGCGTCAGTTCGTGCTCCACCTCGCCAATGTTGTTGTATGACATCAGTCGTGCCGTAGCCTGCTTGTTGTCAACGGTCTCTATCCAACCCTCGATGAGCAACCAGATGGACATGGCTCCGAGTATGCCACCCGCTGCCGCGCCTATGCTCACCTTCGCCTTTTCCGAAGGTGTCAGTTTCTTGTAGATTCGTCCCCAGCGTCCTGTCAGTTTGCGGCGTATGGCGGGATGTGTCTTGCGGCGGGAGGAGTAGATGCTGCATGCTATGTGGACAGCGAGTATTGCCAACAGCAGTCCTACGGGCGACAGTAGTACTTCCCAGTCGAGATAAGAGCAGAAGAAGTTCTGTGCCTCGCTGCTGTTGGTCTCACCAACGAGAAGGAGCATTGTGGGGGTGAGTGTCGATTTGAACTTAACGAAACAGTACATATCGACAATGGACACCGTGTAGAGAATGACATACATTGCCGAGCGTACCCATTGGCGCACCTTGCGTGGAATGAAAGTGAGAATGAGGCAAACGGCGTATAGGTCGAAGAAAAGCTCGATGGACGTGAGCGGATAGGGTTTGGCACCACGCATCTTTGGCACTTCGAGCATGCAACAGGAATAGCCCACGAGGAACATGAACACGAAGAAGGCGAAATTTGTCCTTATTGGAAGAAGGGCTTTTGAGAGCATGCGGAGTAGGGCTTTCCCAAAACATTTGAAAGCCGACTCGCTCTTCTCTCCCAAAGCCTCCACTACAGACTCGGGAACGAGCTCGCTGATGTCCTCGCCACGCTCCATGCGGTTGCGCACCTCGGTGCTGCTTATGTCGTAGAGTGGAGTGTCAACGAGCCTCACGCGTGGAGGCAGGTTGCCTGTGTCAACGGTGGAGCCCTCGCGTGGATAAACGACGATGTCATAGTTTGCCGCAATCTCCTCGTTGTTGCGCCATTGACTGAAGCGTTCCCAGTTGTCGGCACCGATGAGTAGGGTAAAGGTGTCGTCAGGATATTCCTCGGAAAGTTTCCTCAGTGTGTCGTAAGTGTAGGAGGGACGTGGCATCGAGAACTCGAAGTCGGATGCCTTGATGTGCTCCTCGCCCTCAAGGGCCTTGCGTGCCATTTCCAGTCGGGCGTACTCGTCGAGAAGTCCTTCCTGCTGCTTCAACGGATTGTGAGGTGAGACCATGAGCCACACCTCGTCAAGGTTTGCCTCGTCGAGCAAGTGACGTGCCAAGGCAATGTGCCCTTTGTGTATAGGGTTGAACGACCCTCCGAGAATACCTATCTTCATTGGACGAGAATTGGATTTTGAGTTTACCGTTGGCGCATCACGCCTCGACAAATTCCCTTATGATGGCGTATGCCTCTGACTTTGCCTTCTCCAAGTCGTCGTTTACGACTATGCGGTCGAACTGGCTTGCGAAACCAAGCTCATACTCGGCGCGTGCTATGCGCTGGTCTATGACCTCGGGAGCATCGGTGGCGCGTGACTCAAGGCGGCGGCGCAACTCCTCTATCGAGGGTGGCTGTATGAAAATGCTCAGTGCCTTGTCGCCATAGTGGCGCTTTATGTTGCAGCCTCCCTTGACGTCAACGTCGAAAACGACATTCTGACCTTCGGAAGTCTGTTTCTCAACCTGAGATTTCAACGTGCCATAGAAGCGGTCGGCATAGACCTCCTCGTATTCGAGAAACTCGTCGTTGGCTATCTTCTGCCTAAATTCCTCTGGCGAGAGGAAGAAATATTCTACTCCGTTCTGCTCGGTTCCGCGTGGTTGGCGGCTCGTGCAGGAAATGGAGAAAGCCAGACGCAGTTCCCGATGCTCTGACATAAGCCAGTTTATTATTGTGCTCTTGCCCGTTCCCGAAGGGGCAGAGAAGATTATCAGCTTGCCCATAATAACTTAATTAAAAATTAAGAGTTAAGAATTAAGAGTTAAGAGTGATTTTGGAGGGGAGAGGGTAGAGGGGAGAAGGTAGAAGGTAGAGAATAGCTCGAACCAGATCTATACTATTGTCTTTAACACCTTTAACTCCCTTAATTCCTTTTACTCCTTAAAATCCTTTTACTCCTTAAAAAATCACAGTGCATTAAGCACTTGTTCCTTTATCTGCTCCAACTCGTCTTTCATCTTTACCACGATGTTCTGCATTTCCGCCTGGTTGCTCTTAGAGCCAGTGGTGTTTATCTCGCGTCCCATTTCCTGGGCAATGAAACCGAGTTTCTTGCCCACGCCATGTCCTTCCTCTTTCATTGTCTCGCGGAAATAGCTCAGGTGGTTTGTCAGTCGCTGCTTCTCCTCGCTGATGTCGAGTTTCTCGATATAGTAGATTAGCTCCTGCTCAAGGCGGTTCTTGTCGTAGTCAACCTCTGGGATGCTTGCCAAGCCGTCGATGATGCGCTGCCTGATCTTTTCCACACGACATTTCTCGTAAGGCTCGATGGAGGCCAACAGGGCTTCAATGTTGTCGATTTTCTCCTCAAACTTCTTGTACAATGCCGCACCTTCCTGGCAACGGAAGTCAATGAGTAGGTCAAGTGCGATCTTGACTGCCTCGCTGGCGGCTGCCCACTCCTCGTCTGTCAGCACCTCAACCTCGGTCTTTGTCATGACGTCGGGCATTTTTAGCAATGTGGAGAAAATGTCCTGCGGCTCAGGTATGCCTGTGTTGGCAACTATGTCGCAGATTTGTGAATAATAGTTTTTCATCAGCGTCGCATTGATAGGAATAGTCTCCGAAGTGACATGCTTCTCTATCCAAAGGCTGAAATCCACTTTGCCCCTTTCCAATGCCTTTGCCACTGTCTGACGGATTTCCATCTCCTTCTCGCGGTAAAGCGGACATATCCTTGCCGTGAGGTCGAGCGTCTTGCTGTTAAGCGACTTCACCTCAACATTTATTTTCTTGTCTCCGTATGCTACGACCGCCTTGCCGTAACCTGTCATCGATTGTATCATATCTCGTTGCTTTATTATTATTTTAGGTGCAAAAGTACAATAAAAGTACGACATTTCAAAGGAAATGTCGATTTTTCTGCTGTCGGCTTTCGTTATCGGCTTAATTTTTAGCGTAATAAGTCGGGAAGTTGGCAAAAAGAGTCAATCTTTATAAGATTGTGGTGCTCAAATTCATCCATCTGTTCCAGTGCCCAGGTGGTGTGGAAAGGAATGTGGATTGCCTTCATGCCCACCTCCAAGGCTGGCGCAATGTCGCTCTTGAACGAGTTGCCTATCATGACCATTCCCGCTGCCTCGCATTTGCTCAGTCGGCAAAGTCGGAGATATTCGTCGCTTGTCTTCTCGTCGGTGATTACGATGTCGTCAAAAAAGTCGGAAAGTCCCGAACGGCGCATCTTGTTCTTTTGGTCTATAGCCTCCCCTTTCGTAAAGACAATCATCTTTATGTCTGTATTTTTCCTAAGTGTGGTGAGGGTGTCAACAACTCCCGGCAGGGGCGTTCCAGGAGTGGAGAGAAGCCACTTGCCCAAACCAAGAATCTCAGATATGGTCTTGTTGTCGATGCCTCCACTCGTAATCTTTATGGCATTCTCTATCAGCGACATAGTGAATGCCTTGCATCCAAAACCAAGCAGTTCCATATTGCCCCGCTCGGTGTCGAGAAGTGAGCCTATCACACTCTCCTTGTCAGCCCACGGCCTCAGTAAACGGCAGTATTCCCTCTGGACGTGCTCGAAATGCGACTGGCAATCCCAAAGCGTGTCGTCGGCATCGAATGCCGCAACCTCAATATCCCAACCGTTAACCTTCGCTGTCATATTTTTTTTTGTAGTTCGTTAGAATCCTCTCTCCGCCCAATCTCCACGGTCGAGATTTCTATATCCTATGGCTTCTGCAAGATGTGGGGGCTTTACGTCTGCGGAGTTGTCGAGGTCAGCAATGGTGCGTGCGACCTTCAATATTCGGTTATATGCCCGGGCGCTGAGGTTGAGCTTGTTCATAGCCATACGCAAGAGGTTGACACCTGCCTCGTCGGGCGTGGCGTATTGGTGAATCATGCGCTCTGTCATCTGGGCGTTGCAGTGGATCTTGGGCATGTCCTTGAAACGTTCCTCTTGTATTTTCCGCGCAGCAATCACTCTCGCACGTATTGCCTCGCTCGGTTCCCCTGGCTCTGCTTTCGATATTTCCTCAAATGGCACTGGCTGGATCTCGCATTGGATGTCGATGCGGTCAAGAAGCGGACCGCTAATCTTGTTCATGTAGCGCTGAATCTGCCCTGGGGTGCAGGCACAAGTGTGTGTCGGGTCGCCATAATATCCACAGGGACAGGGATTCATTGAGGCAACAAACATAAATGAGCATGGATATTCTATCGTGTATTTTGCCCTACTGATCGTAATCTTTCGGTCTTCCAAAGGCTGTCGGAGGACTTCAAGCACGCTTCTATTGAACTCTGGCAGCTCATCGCAGAACAATACGCCGTTATGTGCAAGCGAAATCTCCCCTGGCTGAGGATTGGTGCCGCCACCGACAAGAGCCACTTGGGAAATAGTGTGGTGTGGCGAACGGAAAGGGCGTTGTGAGATAAGCGATGTGTCGCGGCTCAGTTTCCCTGCAACACTGTGTATTTGCGTTGTCTCAAGACTTTCTGACAAAGACAGTGGTGGAAGGATAGATGGAAGACGTTTTGCAAGCATTGACTTGCCACTTCCCGGCGGGCCAATCATGATAAGGTTGTGTCCACCTGCAGCGGCAACTTCCATGGCGCGTTTCACGCTTTGCTGACCTCTGACATCAGCAAAGTCAAAGTCGAAATTGCTCTGCTGTTCATAGAATATCTTTCTTGTGTCGATATTCTGAGGCTGTGCCTCACCTCCGTTTAGGAACTGAATAACCTCTGATAATGTCTCCATGCCATATACGGCAATGTTGTTCACAACAGCAGCCTCACGTATGTTTGCCATTGGCACTATCAGACCTTTGTATTTTTCTGCCCTCGCACGTATGGCAATGGGCAATGCTCCTTTCACGGGTTGCAAGCGTCCGTCAAGTCCGAGCTCTCCAATGAGCATATACTCTGCAAGTCTGTCAGTATTTACCTTGTCGTCGCACGCCAAGATAGCAATGGCTATAGGCAAATCATATCCACTTCCCTCCTTACGAATGTCGGCAGGTGCCATGTTCACAGTTATATCAGCTATGGGGAAACGATATCCGTTGTTCTCCAAAGCTGCGTTAATACGGTCACGACTTTCCTTTACGGCACTGTCTGGCAGTCCCGTAAGATGGAACAAAACTCCGCGCGACCTGTTCACTTCTACAGTAACCACAGTCGCATCGAGTCCGTTAACTGCTGCACAATATGTCTTGACGAGCATGGGAAATGAGATTATAAATTAAAAATTATGAATTATAAATTCAGAGTTAAGAATTAACGGATAGGATATTGAAATCACGCGCAGCAATTCAACGTTCAACGTTCAACGTTTTTCAGCACCTCTTTTATTTTCTCTTCCAGCTTGTCTGCCTTCAGGTTGCGTGCAATTATCTTTCCGTCGGCATCACACACTATGTTGCCTGGCACATTGGCTATGGCGAGCGATTTCAACAGGGGCGTGTCCCACATGTTGCCGTTGCAGATGGTGCTCCATTTCAGCGAGTCGTTGGTGACGCGCTTGCGACACTCGCTGATGCTTGCGTCGAGACAGATGCTCACTATTGCCAGCTTGCTGCCATATTCCTTCTTGTTTCGGTTGAGCATCCTCTGGATGTTCTGGCTGTCGTAGCTCCATGATGCCCATGTAGTGACGATGTTGACTTTCCCCTTCAGGTCGCTGTTGCTCACTGTCTTGCCATTTAGGTCAACGGCAGAGAATTTTGGTAGCTTGCTGCCCACCTCAATGTCTTTCTGCCTTGCCATGCTTTTTACCAGCAAGTCGAGCTGGATGTTTTTTCGGTCTGCTTTTGCCAAGGCGTTGGCTAACTGGCTCGCCTTCTTGAAGTCGGGCTGTGTGTTATCGATGAAATACCTCCTGAGCAGGTATGCACTGATTGGCGATGTGGGATTCTTCTTTATGAAGTCCTCTGCCTCACGCTTCACCTCCGGCGGCGTGAGCCTACCTGCCATCAGTCGCCATTCGGTCATCTGTTCGTTGGTCTTGGTTCCCTTCACCTCCAGCTCCTTCAGGTGTGAGGCGTCGCCGTTGATTGTGGCGGTTGCTCCCGACTCACCGAAAACAGCTTGCTCGGAGAAATTGGGGAATACGATAATGAACGTTGCGGGTTCTTCAAGTCGCGTCTCGTAGGCAAAGCGTCCTTCGCTCACCTTTATGGTGTCTATTCCTGCCTTGCCTCCGTCGGGACTATAGACATAGAACTCACCCTGATTGAAGTTCCGTAGGCGTCCTTCTATGCGGAAATGTCCGCTTGGAGCACCACAAGACACCACAATCAGGGTGAGTAGTATATATCCAATGAATTTCTTCATTATGACATTTTAGTGAGTAATCGAAATTACTTGCTTACGTTTCTGAGCTCGATGTCGTTCTCAGCATACTTGGCGAAATAGGAATCCTTGCTCACTGCGCTCTTCAGGGCTGTTGCTGCATCGGCGTTCTTGCCAAGGCGAGCCAGGAGGATAGCCTTCAGATAGTCTGTTGTGGCATCGCCATTCTTGATGTTGTTCAGTGTGTTGTTGGCTGCGCTGTAGTTCTTGTTCAGAAGCTGTGCCAAAACTGCACTGTTGCTGTTGATGTTGGCGAAGTCCTGTTCTGCCTGAGCGTAGTTGCCCTTCATCAGGTTCAAGTTACCGATGATTTCTGACAGACCATAGGCGTTGGCTGCCTTTGCGATGTAGTTTTCTGCCTCGCTCACCTTGCCCTCTGCCAAAGCTATGAGACCGAGGTTGGCGTTGCTCTCAGCGTTGTTGGAGTCAACCTTCTGTGCCTTCTTTGCGTAGTTCTTGGCTGCGCTGAGGTCACCCTTAGCGTAGGCGATAGTAGCGAGGTTGTTGTAAGCGCGGGCGTCGTTGTAGAGCTCGGCAGCTTTCTTGTAGTATGCCTCCTTCTCAGCTGCCTTGTCAGTCAGTGTGGCTGCATAGAGCAACTCCTCTACGCTCAGCTGTGAAGCGTCGTCCTTGAACTGTGCTACAATCTGCTCGTCGCTGCGGCCGATAACTTCGTAGTTGAGGGTAAGGCGTGCACGACGGAGCTCTGGCAGGATGCCGTCGGCAAGCTCACGGAATACAGAGCTCATGTTCTTGATCTGCTGCTCACGCTCCTCTGGATCCTTATACATAGAGAGGACACGAAGGATAACGTCCTTGTCCTGAATGTCAGAAACCTTAACCAGCTCCTGGAATCCTTCCCAGTCCTGTGCGGTGTATTTCGCATCGATAGGAGCCTCTACCTTGGTGTCCTTAAGGGTCTTCTTAACATACTTCTCCGTGTTGCCCTGACGCTGAGCGGCGAGCTTGTCGTTGAGCTTGAGACCACCATCAGGTGAAGCGTATGCCGAAACCTCAACATTTTTCAGGTTAAGACCTTCCTTGTCTGCATTGATCTTCTTCAGCATCTCAACAAACTCCTGAACAGAGTTGTTCTTCAGCTCGCTCTTGCGGAGGTTTGCCTGCTGGATGAGGAACTTGATATTAGCCTCCTGCTTGTGCTCGATGATACGCTGGTAGGCATCCTGAGCCACGCTTGCCTGAGCCTGCTTTACAGTGCGTCCGCTGAGTTCTGAGGTGGCGATGATACCGTTGGCAACCTTCACTGCTGGCACGTCAACCTTCTTGCTTCCGATGTATGCGTCGAAAGTCAGATAGAGCTCGCTCTTCTGCATTTCTGGAACATACTTGAAGTTGGTCTTCATGGTGTAGTTGCCACCAACCTTGTAGGAGATGGTCTGGTTGTTGCCCTCAACCTTCTCGCCCTGGAATGTGGCACCTGCGCCCTGTGCTGTCTGACCGTCTCCATAGCGGAGTTCAGGAATGACAGTCACGGTAGCCTTCTTCTTCATGTATTTCTCTGGGAACATTCCATTGATTGTTGCTGGAACCTGACCGGCTGTTGTCTCCAGTGGATTTGGGTCAACAGTGAAATAGTCTGAAGAGAGTGCTCCAAGCTTAGAGCACGATGACAGCACCATCAGCGATGCTGCCGACAAAAGCAATAAATTTTTCTTCTGCATCTTTGTTATTAAGTTAATTAAACGATTTCGCTATTTAATATTTAGATGCAAAGGTAATAAAAACTTTGATAAGAGGTGAAAAAGTATGCGCTTTTTATGTTATATTAACTCATAAGTGCCGCGAGCGGGACTCGAACCCGCACAGCCATTACTGGCCAAGGGATTTTAA
>CAMAGM010000051.1 GCA_945833995.1 uncultured Prevotella sp. | reverse complement strand
CAATCCCAATATATGTTGCTGAAAATCAGTACCCGTTAGCAGCCGCCCAGGCAGCAGTCGAGGAGTAATCTTTAGACATATTAAATAAGATAGGAGGCAAGTGCTTGTATAATAGGCACTTGCCTCTTTATTTTCATATCTTGCTATGCCTTGAAATACATTATATAATATATAGGAAGGTATATGATGCCGTTTTCTTCATAGACGTTGCGCTCGTTGGAGAAGACGTAGGCTTTGGCAACATTATAGCTCTCGTTGGAGATGAATTTGTTTATGGCACTGTGTATCTTGTAGTCTCTCCCTGACTTCACCTCTATGGGAGATACCGTCATGTTGTCGTAATCGTCAATCAGATAATCCACCTCGCCATTCTGCCTGTGTCATTCCTTAGGCAATCCTCTATCTTCTCTTCAATTTTTCTGTATAGCATACACTTTTCCATTGTTTTTGACCCTGCAAAAATACACTTTTCCTATAAAACAAGCAAGCAAAAACCACACTTTTCCTATGTGGTTATTGTTTTTTAACTATTATAAACTATACTTCTCCACACCATCAGGGAAATAGCTTCTTATTGATTTTACCTCAACGGCAGCTTGTTGTTTTGTGAATATTTTTCGACCCGTACGGTTGGCTGCATGCCTTCAGCCCGCTTTCCCAACCGTATATGTCAATATTTTTTCTCTCGTCATCCTTCGGGATGGTCTCGGGATGCCTTCGGGACGCTCCTTGTCTGTTTGTCAATAAAAAAATGTTTTTTTTGTTTTTGGGAACTTCGTCACAAATCGGTCTTATCTCGCTAATAATAAGATGTGTGGTGGTGTGACGAACTTTTTGACTTCGTCACACAGAGGCAGTGAGCCCTATAAGAATGTATCGTAGGCATTGCAAATGGAAAATGTGACGAACCTGTGACTAACCTGTGACGAAGTCAAAAAGTTCGTCACGCTCCATAATGTTGTATATAAACAAGTTACACCGATATGTGACGAATTCGCACCTTTTTTCCAGTTAAATACTGAACTTTCCCAACCCTTTCATGCTGGCTATATACTCAACGGAAACGTCTCGCCTCATGGCATTATTTCATCCTGTACTGTTAGCAGAGGCTGTCCGCTGCTGGTAGGGACTTTACTTTATGTAAGTCCGTACTTGTGGGTGGATTCGAGGCTGGTAGCATTTCTAAACCGTACAGGTTGAAGATTTTTCTACCTTTTTCATGTTGAATTGCGTTTTAGCGAATTCTAAGAACCCACCTTAACAACTAAACACAAGTTGTTAGGTAATGTCAAGTTCAAAGTGTCAAATTAGGAAAAATGATGCTGATGAATAAAAAAGTAGCTGAAAAGTTTGGCTGTTTCATTTTTATTTCATACTTTTGCCCCCGACATCTGCAAGTCGCTCAACTCGTTTGGGCAACTGAGCCAATAGTGTTTGGTTCCGCATTTGTCTCTATTTATGGGAAAGCGTTTATCAATTCGCTTTGTTTCTGACTCATCGAAATCTGGACAATTTCATGCAATGTCAGAACATAGCAACGATGGATGCTCATGTAGCAGTTTATACATGATTCTATGCTCATAAAGCGGACTATCATAAAGTCTGCCATTATGTGTTATGGATAATTATATAAACTCCACTGCGTGGGTTCTGAGTTGCCTGTTCAACATTGCAGGGTAGTCCAGAACCTCGATGAGTGGAACAGGCAGATGTCAGGTTCCACGCATTTTTCATTCATAGGTTCACCATCAATAATTAAATAACAATCTGCCGACTCCGAGAACCTATAGGCAAAAAACGAATCAATAAACAAAATGACAAAGAAAGAAAAGAAAACTTATGAATCCCCTACGATGAAGGTTTATGAAATCGGTAAGTCGCAGATTTTGGCGGGAAGTACCGCAGGTGGTTCTACTAACGCCTACGGGGAAGATGATGCATTTAACAGATGGCAATAAAAAACAATAGAAAAATGAAGAAATATATTCTACTTTTAATGTCCATTGCCATGTTGATGGCAATGGCAAGTTGCTCATCGTCAGACGATGCTGTGGCAGAAAACAATGTTGAAGGCAAATTAGTTCAAATGACCTTCACAGCAACCCAGGAGTCTAATGTAGATACTCGTTCGGCTCTTGGTACAGGAAATTCGGTTGTTTGGAAGTCAGGTGACAAAATCAGTGTCTTTGATGGTAGTGGTATTGAAAATAATCACAAGTTTACATTAGATGGTGATGGAGGTTCTACATCGGGGAGTTTTACTGGTACTGCTGCATCTAACCCAAATACACTTGGTAATAATTACTATGCTGTTTATCCATATACAGAAGGGGCATGCTTAGAAGAAAATAGTCACTATTCAATAATAAAGGATATAACCCTCCCTTCAACACAAACTGCGATTAAGGATAGCTTCGACCCTAAAGCAGCTTTGATGATAGCAAAATCGTCGGACAAGAATAATTTAAACTTCCAGAATGTCGTAAGTCTTGTTAAGGTAACAACAGAATTTGATTGCAGGCGTATTGAGCTGAAAGTAAACGAGTATTCAGACGGACCTATTGCAGGCAAGGGAACCGTTGATTGGTCTGATACAAATCCTAGTATCTCCATTATGTCAGATGACTCAAAATCCATTGTTTTGAAACCAGAGGAAGGTAAAGACAAAATTGAAGCTGGTACATATTACATTGCAGTTAAACCAGGCAATTATACTGCCGGTTGGAGCATTTCCTTCACCTCAACTGATTATAATGTTTACACATGCGTAGCAAGTAGTGCAGTAGATTTTAATCGTAGTAAAATACGTAGCATTGGTTCTTTTTCTACAAGTGGCACTTGGACAAGCACATCGCGCGGTAACAAAGTAACTGCTGACAAAGAAGTTGACCTTGGATTGACTATCGAACAAGATGGTAAAAAATATAGAGTAATCTTTGCAAAATCTAATCTTACTTCCTCTGGACTTGCCGCAAGTGAGACTGCTTATGGCGATTATTTTGCTTGGGGAGCTACATCGGTATGGTATTCTGCAATAAATAAAGAAAACTCTCCTTGGACAATTACACCTATAGATCATAAATCTGATGGATATGTGATAGCCAATGCCCCATTCTACAATAGCTCAACATCATCCTATGATAAATACACAGCAGACGAAACCCTTGATCCAGAAGACGATGCTGCTCGCCAGATTCTCCGTGGTGATTGGCAGTTGCCAACACAAGCGATTTGGAATGCTTTGTATAATACTACTAATTACAGTTGGGAATGGAAAACTGTAGATAGTTCCGATGGCTATAAAGTGACAAGCAGTTCAGAAACTAATAAATCCATCTTCTTGCCTGCAGCTGGCTTCGTCGGTGGCTATTCGTTCTACCAAGTCGGCTCTAACGGCGGCTATTGGTCAGGCACAGCCTACTCGAGCACGAACGTATATCACCTGAACTTCTACAACGGTACTGTCTATTTGCAGTACGAGTACGGATATCGCTACTACGGCTTCTCAGTACGCCCTGTGCGCTTGGTTGCAGAATGATTAAAACTCAGTAAGAGCGGCGATAGACACACGACAATTATTGCAGAAAAGAGTAAAGAAATTATTAACACAGTATTCATTTGATTAAACCTCCGTGAAGGTCAGTTGTCGGGAAGCGTTCCGCGGCTGACCTTCCATTTTTTGCTGCATCAATTTGAGTAATTATTCAATAAAACCTTGAAGGCGAGGTGCGGGCGAGACGCCCACACCCCCAGTGCTGCACGAAGAAGTAACGCTTTCCGCAGTGGTAGATTATCCAATGATTGTTAGCGTTAGAGAATAGCGCCGAAAACCCTTCGCTCTGTTATTATTCTGATATTAAGCAACTTATATCAAAAAGGGTGAAGTTTTTTTATTATAATGCTATTCTATAGGGTGGGAAAGTTCAGTTATATTAAAGGCAGCGACAAATAGCGTCCGCTGCCTTATATTCGCCTATACCATCTTCTTTATTAGCTCTACAAAGCGGGGACCGTATTTGGCTTTCTTGTGCTCGCCTATGCCCGACACGTTGCCGAAAGCATCGAGGGTGGTGGGCTTGGCTGTGGCGAGGTTGTGTAGCACCTTGTCGCTGAACACGATGTAGGGAGGGAATCCTTCCTCGTCGGCACATTTCTTGCGCAGGATGCGTAATGCCTCGAAGAGTTTTGGGTCTTCCTCGTCGGCGGAGACATTGCTGAAATGGGGTATGACGAGCTGTATTTTCCTGCTCTTCCTGCTTCGGGGTGAGGCGGACTCCTCGTGCTCGGTGGCTTGGCAGAGCAAGGCTTGTTTCCTGCCGTAGAGGACATCCTCGCCAGCAGTAGTGACAACCACTGCGTCAGCCTTGTCGTACTCTATCTCGAAAAATCCGAGTTGGAGCATTTGCAGCATATAGTCTTTCCATTGTTTTGTTGTCAGTTCTTTTCCCACTCCGAATGTTGGCAGGCGGTCATAGCTTTTTCGGACAATGGTGGGCGATTTTATGCCTTTTACAATCTCTATGATGGTTGCCACCTTGGCTTGCTCACTGGTACGCTTTGCGGCACTCAATGCCATTTGCACATAGCGAGTGCCGTCGAACCTCTGTGGTGGGTCTTGGCAAACGTCGCAGTTGTGGCAGTCGTGGTCGGAGGTCTCGTTGAAATAGTTTAGGAGGATGCGTCGTCGGCATACGCTTGACTCGGCATACTCCTGCATACGGCGTAGCTTGTCGGCGTTGATGTCGCGCTGCCCACTCCCCTTCACAAATCGGGAGAGCAGCACGATGTCGCTGAGCGAATAGAATAGTATGGTCTCAGCGGGTGCGCCGTCGCGTCCTGCACGGCCTATTTCCTGATAGTAGCTCTCAATGCTTTTGGGCATGTTGAAATGTATGACCCAGCGGACATTGCTCTTGTCGATGCCCATGCCGAAGGCTATAGTAGCGCACACCACGAGCAGGTCGTCCTGCTTGAAGAGAGTCTGCGTCCTCGCGCGGTCCTCTGCCGACATTCCCGCATGGTAGGCGGCTGCGCGTATGCCGTGGGCGTTCAGCTCGTTGGCGAGCTTCTCGGTGCTTGCCCTACTGAGGCAATAGACTATTCCTGCGTCCATCGGTCGGGCCTTGATGAAATTGATGATGAAACTTGTCTTTTCCTTTGGCGTATAGCCTCTTTTGACGGCGAGGCTAAGGTTTGGACGGTCGAAGCTGGAGATAAATTCCCGCGGGTTGCTCAGTCGCAGTTGCTTGGTTATGTCGGAGCGTGTGATTTTGTCGGCTGTGGCAGTGAGTGCCATTATCGGCACTTTGGGGAAACGGCCGCGAATGTCGCCAAGCTGTGAGTATTCGGGTCGGAAGTCGTGTCCCCATTGGCTTATGCAGTGGGCCTCGTCGATGGCAATCATTGAGATGTGCATCTGCGAGAGCAGGAAAGGGATTTCTGCCATCAGCCTCTCAGGCGACATGTATAGCAGCTTCACGTCGCCGGAGATGACGCGTCGGCGTATGGTAGTGTCGATGCCGAGGTCGAGCGCGCTGTTCAGTGCCTCTGCCTCTACGCCATTTGCCTTCAGTGCCTCCACTTGGTCCTGCATGAGGCTTATGAGTGGCGATACGACAATGCAAGTGCCAGGCATGAGCATGGCTGGGATTTGGTAGCACAGGCTCTTGCCGCCACCCGTTGGCATTAGCACGAGGGTGTCGTGTCCCAGCATTGCTGCATTTATGATGTCGAGCTGGTTGTTTCTGAAAGAATCGTAGCCGAAATATGTCTTTAAGATGGTCTTTGCGTCCATAAAAAGTTGTTTTTGGTGCAAAGTTATATTTTTTTTAGAAAAAAAAGAAGGATATTCTGATATTATTTCAATTTTTTTTGTATTTTTGCCGATGAAATATTAATCCAAACAATACTAAGGTTTATGGCTAAGTATAATATTACCGAAAAAAAAGAGAAGGAGGCGGCCTACAGGACATTGGTTAATCCGCAGTTGATGGACGAGATGAAAGAGAAAATTCTCGACATCATAGTAATGAAAAAGAAATATAAGGATAAGGACTATTCTGCGAAACAGCTGGCAGAGGACCTTGGTACCAATACGAGGTATATCTCTGCCGTGGTGAATGTGAGATTCCACATGAACTATACCTCATTCGTGAATAAATTTAGGATAGAGGAGGCGATGACAATCCTCACCGACAAGCGCTACAAGGACCTGAACATGGAAGAGGTGAGCGACATGGTGGGCTTTGCCAACAGACAGTCGTTCTATGCCTCTTTCTATAAGATAATGAACATGACACCACGCGACTACCGCATGCAGCACCAGGCACAGCAGGCAAAGGCGAAGGCCGCACGCATGAAGAAGAAACAGCAAGCAGATGAACAATGAGAGAGACGACTTCAGACTTCAACTATTCTGATGAGCGTTTCGCCGACATACAATTGCTCAGATACCGTCTCGACGGGTTTGAGCAATTGTCGCTTATGCAGAAAAAGTACATCTACTGCCTCTCACAGGCTACACTCTATGGACGTGACATCACTTTCGACCAGTTTGGAAAGCACAACCTGAAGATAAGGAGTGTGCTTGAGGCTATTGTCACCTCGCCGAAGGTGAGCCACGACAATGACGATTTCAGGGCATTGGAGGTTTATCTCAAGAGAGTGTGGTTCTCCAATGGCATTCACCACCATTACGGTCAGGAGAAATTCATCCCAGGCTTTTCTGAGGACTATTTCCGCAGCGTGGCAATGACGTCATGCCGCGAGTCGGGCGTTTTCGGCAGCGACGAGGACGTTAGGGCGCTGATAGACGAGATTGCGGTGGTGATGTTCGACCCTGCGGTTGACGCAAAGAGAGTGAACAAGGCTGAGGGCGACGACCTCGTGGTTACCTCGGCATGCAACTACTACGACGGAGTGACACAACAGGAGGCAGAGGACTTCTATGCGGCACTGAAGGCAACTTGCCCTGAGGAGACACCTTCCTTCGGACTAAACTCGCGTTTGGTGCGCAAGGGTGACAAACTGGAGGAAGAGGTCTGGAAGGTTGGCGGCAAGTATGGCGAGACGTTGGCGAGGATTGTCTCTTGGTTGGAGAAAGCGCGTGAGTTTGCCGAGAACGAGAGGCAGAAGCGGGTAATCGACTTGCTCGTGGAGTACTACACGACAGGCGACCTGCGCGTGTTTGACCAATACTCAATAGAATGGATAAAGGAGACTGAGGGCGATGTTGACTTCATCAACGGATTCATAGAGGTGTATGGCGACCCACTGGGCTTCAAGGGCTCGTGGGAGGGCATAGTGGAATACAAGGACGTGGAGGCAACGAAACGCACTGAGAAGATAAGCGGCAATGCACAGTGGTTTGAGGACCACTCGCCCGTTGACCCACGCTTCCGCAAGAAGCAGGTAAAGGGCGTGACGGCAAAGGCTATCTGTGCCGCAATGCTCGGAGGTGACGAATATCCCTCCACGGCAATAGGAATAAACCTGCCAAATGCCGACTGGATACGTGCGCAGCATGGAAGCAAGAGTGTGACGATAAGCAACCTGACTGACGCCTACAGCAAGGCGGCGAAGGGAAACGGCATGCTTGAGGAATATGTGGTGGACGCTGAGACAGTGGCAATGATACGCAAGCATGGCGACATCTGCGACGAGCTGCACACCGACCTGCACGAGTGTCTCGGACACGGAAGTGGGCAGTTGCTGCCAGGCACAAGCCCAGACGCGCTGAAGGCATACGGGAACACTATAGAGGAGGCAAGGGCAGACCTTTTCGGCCTCTACTACATTGCAGACGAGAAACTTGTAGAGCTGGGGCTGCTTGACGATGCCGAGGCATACAAGTCGAACTATTACACATACATGATGAACGGCTTGCTCACACAGCTCGTCAGGATAAAACCCGGGCATGAGATAGAGGAGGCACACATGCGCAACCGTGCCCTGATAGCACGCTGGTGTCTTGCCAATGGCGATGCTGCAAGGTTGGTGAAGCGCGGTGGAAAGACGTTTGTCGTGATTGACGATTATGAGAAACTGCGCACACTGTTTGCGAAATTGCTTGCCGAGATACAGCGAATCAAGAGCGAGGGCGACTACGACGCGGCAAGGCAACTGGTGGAGGAATATGCCGTGAGGATAGAGCCTGAACTGCACGGTGAGATACGGGAGCGCTATCGTGGGTTGAACATTGCTCCCTACAAGGGCTTCATCAACCCTGTGCTTACGCCGGTAAAAGACCCTGAGGGCAACATCATTGACATTGCCGTGGACTATACGGAAAGTTATAGTGACCAGATGCTCCGCTACAGTCGTGAATATAGATGAACAAAGATTTATTATGCAGAACAACGAACAGCTAAATGAGCGTGTGAGGGAGATAAAGCGCTCGTTCCGACTAATGATGGATGGCGTGGCATCGCAATCCATGCGTGAGAAAGGTCTTGACTATCACGTCAACTGGGGAGCGCCTATACCCATGCTGCGCCAGAAGGCGGCAGAGATAGGCAAGGACTACGACTTGGCGATAGCATTGTGGAAGGAGAACGTGCGCGAGTGTAAGATTCTCGCCACAATGATAATGCCAGCCGAGAGCATCCTGCCCGAGGTGGTTGACATCTGGATGGAGCAGACCACGTCGCAGGAGATAGCGGAGATGGCATCGTTCAACCTATACCAGCATTTGCCATTCGCCGCACAGAAAGCCTACGAGTGGATAGCCTCCGCCGAGGACTTGCGCCAGTTGTGTGGCTTCCATGTCCTCTCAAGGATTTTCGGACGCGGTCAGGAGCCAAACGAGAGAGGCATAAACGAGTTTCTCGACCAGGCCTTGGCAGCCCTGCAGGGACCGTCGCTCGCGGTGAGGAAAGCGGCATTGGCAAGCGTGATGAGATTCGCCGATTTGGGGCTTGTGTATGAAAGATTGGCAAAAAGCGCAATGAAACGCATCAATTTAGATGTTTTTTAGACATTTGATGTGCCGTATTTCCCAAAAAATATGTAATTTTGCGCCGTTATAATGCGAAGTGAATGAAAAAGGACGAGTTAAAGGTAAAGGCAAGGACCCTTCTTGACAACTATCTTGAGATGAACAATCATCGCAGGACACCTGAGCGTTATGCTATACTTGACGCCGTGGTGGATATGCCAGGACACTTCACGCTCGACGAGCTTGGTACCAAGCTGAGCGAGGAACTTCGTTTCCCTGTCAGCCGTGCCACACTCTACAACACGCTCAACCTTTTCATAAAGTTGCGCATCGTCATAAGGCACCACTTGGCAAGCACCACGTCCTACGAGTTCTGCCAACCCGACGGTTGCAATGTGCATCAGGTTTGCACCAACTGCGGCAAGGTGACCGAGGTGAGGTCGCAGGATGTTGACGAGGCAATCGGCAGGTTGCATCTGAAGCGGTTCAAGCGTGACGGCTATGCAGTCTATATCTATGGCATTTGCAGCACATGTCAGGCGAAGATTACGAGGAAGCGGCGCGGAAGTTAGCCAAGGAGGAAAGAAATAGTTGGAATTTAAGATAATAACATAAGATATGAATAAAGGAAAAGTAGATGTCCTGCTCGGTTTGCAGTGGGGCGACGAAGGAAAAGGTAAGGTCGTTGACGTGTTGACACCACACTACGACGTAGTAGCACGATTCCAAGGCGGTCCAAACGCTGGACACACGCTGGAGTTCGAAGGCGAGAAATATGTTCTCCGCAGCATACCTTCTGGTATATTCCAGGGAGGAAAGGTGAACATCATAGGCAATGGAGTAGTATTGGCTCCAGACCTGTTCATGGACGAGGCGAAGGCTCTTGAGGCGTCAGGCCACGACCTCAAGCAGCGCCTGCACATCTCGCGCAAGGCACACCTCATCATGCCTACCCACCGCGTGCTCGACGCAGCATACGAGGCAGCGAAGGGAAAGAGCAAGGTGGGCACTACGGGCAAGGGCATCGGTCCTACCTATACCGACAAGGTATCGCGCACAGGTCTTCGTGTGGGCGACATCTTCGAGGATTTCAACCGCAAGTATTCTGAGGCAAAGGCTCGCCACGAGGCAATCCTAAAGTCGATGAACTTCGACTACGACATTGCTGAGGTGGAGAAGAAGTGGCTTGAGGGCATAGAGTATCTGCGCCAGTTCCCAATCGTCGATTCTGAGCATGAGATCAACGGCTATCTCCGTGAGGGCAAGTCGATTCTCTGCGAGGGCGCACAGGGCACCATGCTCGACGTTGACTTCGGCTCTTATCCATTCGTAACCTCCTCAAACACCATCTGTGCCGGAGCATGCTCTGGTCTTGGCATTGGCCCTAACCGCATTGGCGAGGTCTATGGCATCATGAAGGCATACTGCACACGCGTTGGCGCAGGACCTTTCCCAACAGAGCTTTTCGACGAGACGGGAGCCACAATCCGCCAGATCGGTCATGAGTATGGTGCCGTAACAGGCCGCGAGCGCCGCTGTGGTTGGATCGACCTCGTTGCCTTGCGCTATGCCATCATGGTAAACGGTGTCACCCAGCTCATCATGATGAAGAGCGACGTGCTCGACGGTTTCGACACCATCAAGGCTTGCGTCGCCTACAAGCAGAACGGCAAGGAAATCAACTATTTCCCATATAACATTGAGGACGGCATTGAGCCAGTGTATGTTGAGATGCCAGGTTGGAAGACCGACATGACACAGTTTACTGACGAGGAACAGTTCCCCGTGGAGTTCTCCAACTACATCAAGTTCCTTGAGGAGCAGCTTGAGACTCCGATAAAGATTATTTCAATCGGTCCTGACCGAGCACAGACAATCGTAAGAAAATAATGGCACAGAAACCGAGTATTCCAAAGGGAACGCGCGACTTCTCCCCCGTAGAGATGGCAAAGCGCAACTACATATTCGACACCATTCGCGAGGTCTATGCCCTCTATGGCTTTCAGCAGATAGAGACTCCTGCCATGGAGACGCTGCAGACCCTGATGGGCAAGTATGGCGAGGAGGGCGACAAACTGCTCTTCAAGGTGCTCAACAGCGGCGACTATCTTAATAAGGTGAGCGACGAGGAACTTTGCGAGCGCAACACCTTGAAGCTGGCGGCAAGGCTCTGTGAGAAGGGCTTGCGCTACGACCTCACCGTGCCGTTTGCCCGCTATGTGGTGATGCACCGCGATGAGTTGCAACTGCCTTTCAAGCGCTATCAGATACAGCCCGTGTGGCGTGCCGATCGTCCACAGAAAGGCCGCTACCGTGAGTTCTACCAGTGCGACGCCGATGTCGTGGGCAGCGACTCGCTCATGAACGAGGTTGAGCTGATGCAGATTGTCGATACCGTATTCACACGCTTTGGCGTGAGGGTGCAGATAAAAATCAACAACCGCAAGATCCTCACTGGCATTGCCGAGGTAATAGGCGAGGCAGACAAGATAGTTGACATCACGGTGGCAATAGACAAGCTCGACAAGATCGGAATCGACAACGTGAACGAGGAATTGCGCAACGACGGAATCAGCGAGGAGGCTATCCAGAAGCTGCAGCCTATAATAAACCTCACTGGCAGCAACGCGGAGAAACTGCAGGTCATTGCCGACGTACTCGCCACAAGCGACACTGGTCTTAAGGGCGTGGAAGAGACAAGGTTTATCCTCGACACACTTGAGAAGGTGGGATTGAACAACGAGATACAGCTCGACCTCACCCTTGCTCGTGGCTTGAACTACTACACGGGTGCCATCTTCGAGGTAAAGGCTCTCGACACTCCTATGGGAAGCATCACCGGAGGTGGACGCTACGACAACCTTACGGGCATCTTCGGCATGCCAGGCATCAGTGGCGTGGGTATCTCGTTCGGTGCCGACCGAATCTTCGACGTGCTCAACACTCTCGACCTCTACCCCAAGGAGGCAGTGGCAAGCACCCAACTCCTCTTCGTCAATTTCGGTGAGAAGGAGACAGCCTACTGCCTGCCAATAGTGGCAAAGGCACGCCAGGCAGGAATCCGCACCGAGATGTATCCCGACTCGGCAAAGATGAAGAAGCAGATGTCGTATGCCAATGCAAAGGGCATACAGTTTGTGGCTATCGTCGGCGAGAACGAGATGAACGAGGGCAAGGTGACTCTGAAGAACATGGCAACAGGCGAGCAAGCCTTGGTAACTGCCGAGGAGCTGATCACTATTGTCAAACAATAAAGAGTATAATAAGTAAAGGAGTTAAGGGAATTAACTCCTTTACTCCTAAAATAAAAGACATGAGACGTAATCTTCTAAAACAAACTATTGGCAGTGTAATGGCAATTGTCGCCTGCTGCCTTTTGCTTTCAGCCAAGACTGACAACAAGGTGCGCATCTTCACGATTGGAGACTCCACAATGGCAAATAAAGAGTATCTGAAAACGCCTGAGCGAGGATGGGGTATGGTGCTCACCTGTTTCTTCGACGACGATGTGGTTATAGACAACCATGCAGTGAACGGACGCTCCTCAAAAAGCTTCATCGACCAAGGGCGTTGGCAGAAGGTGATCGACCAAGTGCAAACTGGGGACTATGTGTTCATTCAGTTTGGACACAACGACGAGAAGCCACAACCCGACCGACACACCGACCCAGGCTCAACCTTCGACGACAACCTGCGCAAGTTTGTGAATGAGACTCGCGCCAAGGGCGGCATTCCTGTGCTGTTCAACGCCGTGGTGCGCCGCAATTTTGTGGTTGAGGTGGTGAAGAACGACGACGATGAGAAGCTGCGCAACATAGATGCCAAGGACTCTCCAATAGTAGTGGAGGACGACACGCTGCGCGACACCCACGGAGCCTATCTCGACTCGCCGCGCAACGTGGCACGCGAGATGGGTTGCGCCTTCGTCGATGCCAACCGCATCACCCACGACCTTGAGCAGACGATGGGCCGTGAGGAGTCGAAGCGCCTTCACATGTGGTTTGCCCCAGGCGAGGAGCCACTTGTTCCAAACGGTCGCCGCGACAATACACATTATAATATATATGGTGCGCATGTCGTTGCCCGTTTGCTTGCCTCTGCCATTTGCGACGAGGTGAAGCCTCTGGGAAAACATCTCGTCAACTACGACCTTGCCGTCGCCACCGATGGCACAGGCGATTACTTCACCATTGAGGAAGCCTTGGATGCAGTGCCAGTGGGCAAGAAAACCACTATACAGATTTTGGGAGGCGATTGGCCAAAACCAGTGGTTGATAAATCAAAGAAGGTGAAATTTGTGCTTCGCAAGGGCGCAAAATGGAAAAAATAACAATTTTGTGAGATAAAAAATGTGAAATGCTTGGAGGAATACCTACTTTTGAGTATTTTTGCAGAATAATAAACGAGATTTAATTCATTAACTTATAAAAGCATCAAAAGATATGAAGAAGAAATTCATTTGTTCTGTTTGCGGTTACATCTATGAGGGTGAGGCTGCTCCTGAGAAGTGTCCATTGTGTAAGGCTCCTGCATCGAAGTTCTCTGAGCTTCAGGACGACGGTGAGGCTAACTTCGCCACAGTTCATGTGCTTGGCGCTGCACGCAAGGAAGGTGCCAACGAAGAGATGATCAAGGACCTTGAGGCACACTTCAACGGTGAGTGCACAGAAGTAGGTATGTATCTCGCAATGAGCCGTCAGGCTGACCGTGAGGGTTATCCAGAAGTAGCTGAGGCTTACAAGCGCTACGCTTTCGAGGAGGCTGAGCACGCTTCTAAGTTCGCTGAGCTGCTGGGCGACGTTCTCGGCGACACAAAGGCAAACCTTGAGGCACGCATCGCTGCTGAGAAGGGTGCTTGCGAGGACAAGTTCCGCATCGCAAAGAACGCTAAGGCTGCTGGTATGGACGCTACACACGACACTGTTCATGAGATGGCAAAGGATGAGGCTCGCCACTGTGCAGGCTTCATGGGTCTCTACAAGCGTTATTTCAAGTAAATCTTGAGATTATCATCACTTAGTATAATAATTAAGGAAAAAAGCCGTTTCATTATAATGATGAGACGGCTTTCTTTTTTCATCCTATCACTTGCCACGTTGCTGGCTGTTTCCTGTTCAGACGATGAGTTCTCTACAGGAAAGCAAGATTTTTTGGATTTTTCTACCGACACTCTGAGGATGGACACGCTCTTCAGTGGCGTTCCGTCACCCACGTATTCCTTCATGGTATATAACAATGGCGACAAGGGACTTCGCATCAGTCAGGTGAGGCTGCAGAAAGGCAACCAAACAGGATTTCGGGTCAATGTGGATGGTGTCTTTCTCGACAACTCCAATGGTAGTCAGGCGCAGGACTTCGAGATACGGGGAGGCGACAGCTTGCGTGTCTTTGTCGAGCTAACCTCCTATAAGGCTTTCTCCGACGAGCCGCAGCGTGTGGAGGACAATCTTCTGTTCACTCTTGAGAGTGGGGCAGAGCAGAAGGTATGCCTCAGTGCCTGCACGTGGGATGCCATAGAGTTGCGCGACTTTACCGTCAGCCGCGACACTACAATCTCGTCCATAAAGCCTATAGTGGTCTATGGGGAAATTAGGGTTGATAGCAGTGCCACGCTTACGATAAAGTCACCAACACGCCTTTATTTCCATCCGAAGTCGGGCATCGATGTTTTCGGTAGGCTTGTCGTTGAGGGTAAGGCAGGCGACGAGGTCGTACTGCGTGGCGACCGTCTCGACCACATCTTCGACTATTTGCCCTACGACCGTTTGAGCGGACAGTGGCGTGGCATACGTTTCCACTCTTCCTCGTCAGACAACAGCATATCCTTTGCCGACATACATAGCACCGACGATGCCATCGTCTGCGATTCGGCAGCATTGGGCACTTGTCGCCTACGACTTGCCAACACCACGCTCCACAACTGCAATGGCTATGGCTTACGCGCGGTAAACTCATACGTTAGTCTCGTCAACTGCCAGATTACCAACACTCTTGGCGACTGCATATCTATGGTTGGCGGAAAGCTTGAGCTAACCTATTGTACCGTTGCACAGTTCTATCCCTTCAGTGTCGATCGTGGGGCAGCAATCAGTTTCGGCAACTCGCTCAATGGCATCGTCATGCCCGACCGTGGATTGCTCTCCTGCATAAACACTGCTTTTACTGGCTACGCCGAGGACGTTGTCGTGGGCGACTCCCTGTCATTCGACTATCAGTTTGTCAACTGTCTCCTCCGCACACCCGCCATTGATGATAGCCTACGTTTCAAGAATGTCATTTTCGAGTCGCCAAAAGACTCTATCCAGGGCGACAAGCATTTCCGTCTTGTCGATATTGACCTTCAGGACTATGACTTCCACCTCGATTCCCTTTCCACGCTCCGTGGCAAGGCAGTGCCAATGGATGGAGTCGTACGCAATAGGGATGGAGTGTTGCGTGGCGACACGCTCAATATAGGGTGTTATTAGAAATTGCTGAATGTCAGTGGCATAAGGTCGGCTATGCCATCAACTATATAGACTTTCTCCGTGCCATATAGCAATATCCTCAGTCGGCGACCGTATCGGGTTTCAGTCTCAACCATGGCTTGTCGGCAAACGCCGCAAGGGCTGATTGGTTCCTTAAGCAATCCTTCGCTGTCGCGGGCGGCAATGGCAATGGCAGTCACCGCCACGTCTGGACACTGTGCCCCTGCGGCAAACAGTGCAGAGCGCTCGGCGCACATCGTCACGCCAAAGGCGGCATTCTCCTGGTTGCAGCCAACAACAATCTCGCCGTTCTCAAGCCTTATGGCAGCACCCACGTTGAACTTCGAGTATGGCGAGTATGATTTCTCCGTTTGCGCAATGGCACTCTCTATGAGTTGCACGTCCTCTGTTGGCAATTCGCCCATTTGTGCCACCATTATTGTAGTCGTTATAGTCTTAGCTTCCATAATAATCCTAATTTTCTTGCAAAATTAATAAAAAAGTTCCTTACTGTGACATTTTTTGAGTATTTTTGCACGTCGTAAACAAGAATTTGAATGAAAAAAGTCATATTTCTCCTTGCGTTGCTCATGAACGCACTACTTGCTGCCGGGCAGATGAAATGGAACTCTACCTACCAGCAATACATCAATCAATACAAGGATTTGGCAATAGAACAGATGAGGAAATACCGCATACCTGCGAGCATCACGCTTGCCCAGGGAGTGTTTGAGTCGGGTGCGGGACGAAGTGAGTTGGCACGGAAAGGCAACAACCATTTCGGCATCAAGTGCCATGGTTGGCAGGGACGCACTGTCCATGCCGACGACGATGAGCGCAACGAGTGCTTCCGTGCCTACGACAATGCCTATCAGAGCTACGAGGACCATTCCCGTTTCCTTGTCAACGGTCAGCGCTATCGCAAGCTGTTCAATCTCAGCACTACCGACTATAAGGGTTGGGCTCGGGGACTGAAGGCTGCCGGCTATGCCACAAACCCACGCTATGCCGACAAGCTCATTGAACTTATAGAGCTATATAAGCTGCACCAATACGACAAGGCAAAACACTACGACCGCTTTATGGCATCTGCCGCGAAGGACGTTGCCGCAGACGGAAAGTTGCATCCTATCTACAAGTTCAACAACAACTATTATCTCAAGGCACGCCGTGGCGACACCTTCAAGTCAATAGGGAAGGAAGTGGGAATCAGCTATCGAAAGCTGGCAAAATACAACGAGCGCGACAAGCGCGACACTCTCGACGAGGGCGACATCGTCTATCTGAAGAAGAAGGCAAAGAAAGCGCCGAAAGACTACAAGGGTCATTTGCACTATGTTCGTTCAGGCGAGTCGATGTACTCCATTGCCCAACTCTATGGCATCCGTCTGAAAAACCTCTACAAGCTCAACCACATGTCGCCAGACGACACAATAAAAGTAGGTCAAGGCTTGAGACTCCGATAATAACGGCAGTATGGGCAGACATATCGGTCTGCCCATACTGCCGTTATTGAAACCTCTCAAACAAACCTACTCTCCCCTTACAGCCGCAGGGGTCCAGTTCTTAAAGAAGTCCATAACTTTCGTTTTGCTGTAGCCCTGTCCCTCCTCCAAATAGGCAGAGTTCTGTATGTGCAGCACCGAGCCATCGGGATTTAGGATTACGAGTACTGGGAATCCGAAACGCCCAGCGTTTCCAAGCCGTTTGCTCACCTTCTGCGACAGTTCGTCGTTGCGTGACTTGTAGTTGACATGGATATAGACAAAGTTGTCGTTCACTATCTTGTCAATCTCCTGGTCCTCAGTAATGAACTGTGCAAACTTGATGCACCAGTGGCACCAATTGCCACCAAGCTGGCAAATCACCAACTTGTTTTCCGTCTGGGCTTTCTTTACAGCTTTGTCTATTTGTGCAAACGGATCGATAGAATCATCATACACCTTCTGCTGGCCAAACACCGTGATGAAAGCCATCATCATCGAAATAATCAATAATTGTCGTTTCATATTCCATAAAAATTTAAAAGTTTATCTGGGCGCAAAGATACATCTTTTTTCCGATAAACATTCTTCTTCTTGCAATAAATTTATGTTAAATATGGTGCCGTCATGGCGTGTACTGGTTGCACTCCTTTAAGTCTATTTTGAACACCTTGGTTATTTATTTATGGTTGGGGTATGGGCACAAAAAAACCGCTGGGCAAACACTCAGCGGAATTTTCTCTCTTTAGTTCGGTGTTGCACGAATATTACTCGGCAGCAGCTGAATCAACAGGAGCAGCAGCGCTATCAGCAGCAGCTGAGTCAACAACTGCGCTATCAACTGTAGCTACAGAATCAGAATCTACAGGAGCAGCCTGATTTGTCTTGTTACCACATGATGCGAAAGAGATAGCTGCAACAGCTACGAACATAAATACTAATTTCTTCATTTCTTTGCTTTTTTAAATCTGTAAAACAATCATTTGTTTATTAAAACGTTGCAAAGGTAGCGATTTTTTTGATATGTCGTTCAATTTTTTATGTTTTTTTTTCGCACTATTCTGTAACTTTTTCACAAGTAATTGAATATCAATTAGTTTTCAAACGTTAAAAATTCTTTATGATTATCGTGTTTTGCTCATTTTGCAAGTTTTGCGCAACTTTTGTGTGTAATTGGTAGTTTGGGTAATGGAAATAAAAAGTGGGTTTTTCTTTGTGGTCTCGATTGAATATATTAATTTTGCACCATATTAATATATAATAAGGTGATATGAAGAGAAAATGCTTAATTTCATTTATGCTGCTGGCTACTTCCTACGCCATGGCATGTACTAACTTTATTGTCGGCAAGAAGGCTTCTGTCGATGGGTCTGTGATGTGCACCTACAGTGCCGACGACTATGGTATGTTCCAATCGATGTGCCATTATCCCGCCGGCAAGCACGCCAAGGGCGAGATGCGCCGCATTGTTGACTGGGACTCGAACAAGTACCACGGGGAGATTCCTGAGGCTGAGGAGACCTACAACGTGGTTGGAAACATCAACGAGTGGCAGGTGACCATCGGCGAGACTACGTTTGGTGGGCGTGAGGAGATGGAGGACTCTACGGGAATCCTCGACTATGGCTCGCTCATCTATGTGGCACTGCAGCGCTCAAAGACAGCGCGTGAGGCAATAAAGGTGATGACTACACTGGCTGAGACCTACGGCTACAACAGCGGTGGCGAGACCTTTACTGTTTGTGACCCCAACGAGGCATGGATAATGGAGATGATGGGTTGTGGTGCAGGTAGCAAAAAGGTGGTTTGGGTGGCGTTGCGAGTGCCTGACGATGCCATCTGCGCTCATGCCAACCAGAGCCGCATCCGCACGTTCAACGTAAAGGACAAGGAGAACTGCATGGCATCGAAGAACGTGGTGAAGTTTGCCCGCGAGA
>CAMAGM010000050.1 GCA_945833995.1 uncultured Prevotella sp. | reverse complement strand
CTCGACGGAAAGTTCAACGAGTTTATGGGCTACATGTCGTGGGTGCAGCAATATGGCGACTATAGGGAAATGCCATACGGCTATGCCGATGCCATACAGGCAATAAAGCAAAAGGGCAATGTGCCGGGGTCGGCTTATGCCAAGTATGCGGCAAAGATGATGAGAATGAATAGTGAAAAGTGAAAAATGAAAAATGGAATATATATATATCGGGTGATTGTTGTGGTCGTCACGGCATTTTGCCTTGCGGCTTGCACAGAGTCGGTTGACAACGCAGAGAAGGTTGACCGACTGCCACTGGTTTATCCTGACTATATCGGTGTGACTGTTCCTGCTGGCATAGCTCCACTGGACTTCAACGTTGAGGAACAGGGAACGGTGAAGGTGGATGTGACCATAAGGGGAAGCCGCAGCGGCGAGTTGCACACCCAAGGCGAATGGGCAGAGCTTGACCTAAAGGAATGGCATGACCTGACAATGGCGAATGTTGGTGGCAAACTGGCAGTCGAAGTTTGTGCCAAGGACAAGGAAGGCAAGTGGCACAAATACCGTAGTTTCGACATCTACGTAAGTCCCTACCCTCTCGATGACTTCGGTCTGACCTATCGCCGCATACAGCCAGGCTACGAGGTGGGAGGCAACATAGGCATCTACCAACGCGACCTGCACTCGTTCGACGAGTTCCCACTGATGACCGAGACAGCACTGCCGGGACGCTGCTTCAACTGCCACACTGCAAACCGCACCGACCCACAGCAGCTGACCCTGCAGGTGAGAGGCGAGGGCGGAGGCACTTTGGTGCAGAAGAAAGGCGCACAGGTATGGTTCGACACCAAGACAGACTCCACTAAGGCTGCGGGAAGCTATGCCTACTGGCATCCAAAAGGCCGCTACTGCGCTTACGCCGTAAATGCCGTTCACCAGAGTTTCTTTGTGAATAAGGAACGTAACATTGAGGTGTATCACGACTTTGGCGACATCATGGTGCTTGACACAAGCAAGGGTGAGATAGTCCTCACGCCACTGCTCCGCACCGAGGACACCGAGATATTCCCCGCGTTCTCTGCCGACGGAAAGACGCTTTACTACAGTACATCGCCAAAATGCAATGTTCCGGCTGAATATGAAAAGGTGAAATGCAGCCTATGCGCCATAGGCTTCGACGAGGAGAAGGGTGTTTTTGGCAATCGGGTAGATACGCTGCTCAATGGTCCTGCAACAGACAAGAGCTATGTGCTGGCACGACCATCGTACGACGGACGATGGCTGATGTACTGCACCGCCAACCGCTGCAACTTCCCTGTAAGCCAAAGGGAATCAGACCTCTGGCTCATGGACTTGAAGACGATGGAGACAAGACCAATAAAGGAAGTTAACACTCCCGAATCGGAGAGCTACCACAACTGGAGCAGCAACAGCCACTGGTTTGTCTATTCAAGCAAGGGCGAGGATGGGATGTATAGCCGTGCCTACATCGCAAGCATCGACACGGCTGGCAATGTGACCAAGCCTTTCCTTCTTCCACAACGTAATCCCAGAAAGTTCTATCGCGATATGTTCGACTCCTACAACTGTCCCGACTTTACAAAAGTAAAGGTCGATTTCGACATTAGGACAGCGAGGGAAGAGATTCAATCGGGGGAAAGGAGAAAAGTAAAAATAAAAAGGAGTTCAAGGAGTTCAAGGAGTTGAAAGTAGTTAAAGACGTATGTTCGAGCATAGATGACTCCAGAGTAAAAAGCGCAATAACTATTGTCCTTTTTTCGCTTTGCTCAAGGAAACTTCTCCTTTAAACTCCCTTAACTCCTTTAACTCCCAAAAGAGAGATATAAGTATGAACGCATTGATAAAGAAATATTGGAAACTGGGACTGTCGTTGGCATTTGCCTTAGCGGTCTATTGGTTTTGGGCTTACCCTTACCGCAGTGTACTGAGTTTTCAGGAGCAGTATCAGCTGTTCCTGACCACTGGCGACTACTTTGCTGAGCGCATGGCAGTGCCTGGCGGTTTTGCTTCCTACATTGGCGAGTTTCTCACGCAGTTCTATTATCTGCCAAGCATCGGAGCCATAGCCATTGCCTTGCTATTCTTTACGCTGCAACGACTGACATGGCGCGTGGCACGTAGCAATGGTGCCAAGGACTGCTGGTATCTGCTGAGTTTCCTCCCACCAATAGTGGTTTGGGCATACATGGGCGACGAGAACGTGATGCTGGCATTCGTGGTCTCAATGGTTGCCTTGCTCTTGGCGATGCTCAACTACAACGCCATCAGCAGCAAGTGCAACAACGTAAGACCACTATTCGTTAGGGTACTGTTCGGGCTGCCAATATTCTACTGGCTTTTTGGTCCTGCCGTAATCCTATTGTCGCTCTACATAATATTGTTTGAGCTTTCAAGACTAAAGGACAAGGAACGGCACCAATACATCATCAGTGGAATGGCAGTTGCCGTGACGGGAGGCTGCATCAACCTAAGCGCCTGTTTCGTACAATACCCCATCGACCGACTCTATTGCGGACTTGAATACTATCGCTATCCCGTCTATCCCGTCCTGCTGCAGTATGTAGTAATGCTGACAATCACTGTCACGCCAGTCATCATGGCGCATCTGCCAAAGACGGGGAAGGCGATAGCCATCAACATAGTTGCCTTGGCAGCAATAGGCTTTGGCTCATTCCTAACGATGGGCTTTGACCAACTGAAATACGACATCATCGACTACGAGTTCCTCGTACGCTCTGAGAAATGGGACAAGATAATAGAGAAAGCCGAGAAACGACAGCCCTCAACGCCAAAGGAAGTGGCTTCGGTGAATCTCGCACTGAGCCAGACAGGACAACTCTGCGACCGCCTCTTCGACTTCTTCCAAAACGGAGGTGAAGGACTTTTCCCTTCTTTCAGCCGCGACATGTTCGCGCCAGTCACTACGGCAGAGATTTTTTTCCGTCTTGGCATGATAAACGATGCCGAACGCTACATGTTTGAGGCACAGGAGGCAATACCGAACTACCGCAAGAGCGGACGCCTGACAAAGCGAATAACCGAGTGTGAGATAGCCAACGGCAACTTCGCCGTCGCTGCCACCTACCTTCGCCGCCTTCAGAACACTTTGTTCTACAAACCTTGGGCAACGAGGATGCTTGAGCTGATAAAAAGCCCCGAGGCTGTGGCAGAGCACCCACTATTCAAGACACTGCGTGCCAACCGCTACACCAAGGCAGACTATCTGTTCAGCGACATCGAGATGGACCAAATGGTTGGCATGCTGTTCACTTGCAACAAGAACAACCGTATGGCATACGAATACCTCATGTGCTACGTCCTATTGGAGCGTGACATAGTGAAGTTTATGGAATACTATCCACTTGGACAATATGTTGGCTACGACCGCATCCCACGAATATTCCAACAAGTGATTATAGGCACATGGATGCAGCAGCACAACGACCTACGCTCGATGCCCTACAGCGTGGATGCGCAGACAGTGAACGAGACCGTTGAGTTTGTTCGTCTCTACATGTCGAAAGGCAATAGGGCGCAACTCGACAACCCGCCTTACCGCAACAACGCCTGGCACTACATCATGCTGAGCGAGCTTGGCAAGGAGGGAAGGAAAAAAGAAGTGGCAAAAGAAATATATTAATAAGGTGAGAAAGATATTGACCATATTGTTCCTGGCTGCAACGATAGTCAGTTGCACGGAACACCCAAGCAATGCGGTGAAGAGCGACAGCCAGCCTGCCATATTCCCCGACTACATCGGCGTGACCATACCGGCAGGGATAGCACCGCTGAACTTCAACATCGTGAGTAGCAACGGCGAGAACATAGAGGCTGTTGAGGTGGCGGTGAAAGGCTCCAAGGCAGGAGAGATGACCGCCAACGGCGACTATGCGCAATTCGACATAGACGAATGGCACACACTGCTCTCTGACAATAAGGGCGGCAAACTCACGCTTACCGTCACGGTGAAAGCCAACGGCAAGTGGACGGAATACAAACCTTTTCACATCAATGTAAGCGACAAGCCACTCGGCCAATATGGACTCTCCTACCGCCGCATACAGCCAGGGTTTGAGGTGTATAGCAAGATGGGCATCTACCAGCGCGACCTCTCAAACTTTGACGAGATTGCCATTTTGGAGAACACCCAAGTGCCGGGAATGTGCATCAACTGCCACACGTCAAACCGCACCAATCCCGCACAGACAACTTTCCACGTGCGTGGCGACCACGGTGCGACCATGGTTTCCACAAATGGCAAAGTGGAATGGCTCAAGGCAAGGAACGACTCACTGAAAGGCTCGATGGTATATCCCTATTGGCATCCAACAGGCCGCTACTGCGCCTACAGCACCAACAAGACAAGCCAAAGCTTCCACTCGTCGAAATCAGAGCGCATAGAGGTGTTTGACCAGAGTTCGGATGTCTTTGCATACGACACCGAGACACACGAGATAATTCTCGATAGCCTCCTTGCCACCAACGACCACTACGAGACCTATCCTGTATTTTCTCCCGATGGACGCACAATGTATTTCTGCTCGTCGAAGGCAGAGACTATTCCCGCACGCTACCGAGAGATACGATACGACATCTGCAGTATTGCATTTGACCCAGACAAGGGACAGTTCGGCAACAAAGTTGACACCCTTTTCAGGGCTTCGGCAATGAAAAAGAGCGCGACCCATCCACGCCCATCCTACGACGGACGTTGGCTGATGTTCACTATGGCAGACTACGGTTGCTTCCCTATCTGGCACCGTGAGGCAGACAACTGGCTTCTCGACTTGAGGACAGGCAAGGCAGAGCCTATGACTGAGGCAAACAGCAAGGAGGCTGACAGTTGGCACAACTGGAGCGCCAACTCGCAATGGATAGTGTTCACAAGCCGACGTGGCGACGGACTCCACACCCGACTATACATCGCACATGTTGACGACAACGGAAAGGTGAGCAAGCCTTTCCTCCTGCCACAGCAAAACCCGTGGAAATACTATGACTCGATGCTCGACTCGTTCAACACGCCCGAATTCCTGTCGCGTCCTGTCGTGTTCAACAACCGCAATGCTGGAAACGGCATAATGTCTGACAAGAGAATAGAAACAAAGATAAGATAAGAATGAGAACCTTAACATTGCTGCTGCTCTCCATAGTTGCCTTCACATCATGCGAGAAGGTTGTACTTGACAATGTCGATGACAATGCCAAGGGCAATCTCATTGTGAGCACCCAAGTGCAGGACGAGGTTGGCATAGGGCAGGCAATATGGCAATCAACGAGGTCAACACGCCCCCTCGCAGAATTCTGCACACGCATCAGCTATGTGCTATATCAAGACGGGCAACGCGTTAAATACGTAAACCAGAAACAGGACGACGATGGTTTCGGAAGCGCGAGGCTCAGTATAGGCGCAGGACAATACACTCTTCTGATTGTGGGACATTCGGGAGCCTCCAACGCCTCAACCACCGACATAAACAAGATAACATTCTCTGGTAAACTTACCGACACCTTCGTATTCAGCCAGGACATTGAGCTTGCTGACGAGGCAAAGAATGTCAACGCACTGCTGACAAGAACCGTGGCAATGGTGAGGCTGAATGTGACGGGCGACATTCCAAGCTATGCCGCAAGGCTGAAGTTCTACTATACTGGAGGTTCATCGACACTTGACGGAGTGACAAGGCGCGGTTGTGTAGATAGCCGACAAACAGAATATCGTGATGTCAGCACCACACAAAGGACCTACGACATATTCACTTTCCCACACGAGGAGGAAGACATACTAAAAATTACCATCACCGCATACGATGCCGAGGGCAACGAGCTGATAGAAAGGGTAATACCCGATGTTCCTGTAAGGACGAACCACATAACGACCATCAGTGGTGATTTCTTCGACGGGAGCAACGGAGCGTTCATAAGCGTGGGTGCGACACCAATGGCAGACGACACCTGGGCAGGAACGATAAACTATCCAAGTGAATAAAAAGGACAAGACAATGACAAGGAAACGAGACTCAATAATACGGCTAACCGCCCCATACCTCATATTGCTCATAATGGCTTTCGCCGTTTGGGCATATTTCCAGACGTGCTATTCCTACACGTTCTACTATAAGGAGCAAAACCAACTGTTCCTCTTGTCGGGCGACTATATTGCGACATATTTCACAAAACCAGCGTGGGCAGCCTGCCTTGCGGGGGATTTCCTGACGCAGTTCTTCTATTATATGTATGCTGGCGCTGCCATTTTTGCGGCCCTTATACTATTGCTTGGAACAACTGCCTACAAATCGCTCTGCTTGGCAGGCTTTTTCCGCCCGATATCACTTCTTGCGGCTGTCTGCGCGATGGCTGTGATGACAACGTTCAACTTCAATCCAGACTATAGGATGTCGTCGTTAATGTGTGTGCTTGGCGGACTTTTGTCGTTCTTGCCTTATAGCCTCCTACTCCGAAGGAAACCAATGGTTAGGCTTGTTGTGTTCTATATCCTCAGTTCATTGTGCGTTTGGATGTTCAATTTCGGTTTCGTGGTATTCCTAATCCTGTTTGCCATTGCAGAAGCAAGACTCGCAATAAGGCAAGAAGAACACTCCATCACAACATCCAAAGCGGGGAAGGTATTTGTTCCGTTGTGCATGACGTTTCTTCCCATCTACTATATAGCCTGCACAAAATATCCCGTTGACCCGACCACCTGCCGCTCCTATCCTGGTATTGGCGATGTAGGACTACCACGACAAGACATTGAGGACTATTTGGAAGCCGACAATCTCTACTATTTCGGACGATACGAGGAGTTGTCCGCAAAAGTGGAGTCGATGAAATCCCCATCACGAGAGGTGACGTTCTACTACTATCTCGCAATGGCACGCCAAGGACTCTTGCCTCACAAGCTGCGCAGCGTGAAGCCCGTAAACCTTGGCACACTATACGAGATTGGACCAAAATCCACGCCTACGGAGATCAAGATGGTAAACGAGCTATATTTCGCCCTCGGCGACATGACCCTTGCAGAGCGCGAGGCACTGCTCTCATGCGTATTCTCACGCGACAACCGCAACGTGAGAATGATAAAACGCTTGGCAGAAACAAACCTTGTGGCTGGTGACAACGAGGCTGCAATGAAATACCTAAGAATACTCGACAAGACAATAGCATATAGGAAATGGTCACAAGCCAACCGCCCAGGACGCATAAACCCAATGTTGAGGGAGATGCAGCAGTATGCGGTGAAGGACGACACCATAAGACTAAATGCGAAATGCCGCGACGTGCTGACAAACCTTCTTAGGGCAAATCCGAAAAACCGCATAGCACTCGACTACCTGCTCTGCACCGACTATCTTGTTGGGGCACGCGAGTTGTTTGCCGAGGACATGAAGACCTACTACATTCCGCAATACGGAATGCCTACGGAACAAATGTACAGGATGTTGTATGGAGGTGAGAAGTGAGAGGTGAGAAGTGAGAGGTGAGAAATTAGAAGTGAGAAATTAAGAAATTAGAAGTTTATGAGAAACATTATATATATATTGTTGGCATTGTTCCTCTTTTCATGCGACAATAGGGAGGAAATGGCAACGGGAAAGGAAGCGCCCATCTATCCTGACTATACCGACGTGACCATTCCCGTAAACATAGCCCCTCTCAATTTCCTTGTGCGCGACTCACTCGCCGAGGGCGTGAGGGTTTATGCCAATGGTGAGTTGCTGGCAAAGGGCGGCAACGACGGAGTAAGCATTGACGAGGGCGACTGGCGCAAGTTGCTTGAGGCTAACGTGGGCAAGGAAATTTCCGTTACAGTCCACATAGCTCATGCTGACGAGTGGCTCGTCTGCAACCCTTTCAAATGGAAAGTCGTGGCTGACAAGATAGACCCTTACCTCACCTATAGGCTCATTGAGCCCGACTACGAGGTTTTCAGCCGATTGCAGCTTCAGGAACGATGTGTGGAGAACTTTTCCGTCCGCAACTTCTGCGACCATGAGCGTGTGGGCAACCGCTGCATGAACTGCCATACCTTCAGCCAACAGAACCCAGGACTCTCAATGATGTATGTCCGTGGCGAGGGAGGTGGAGCAGTGCTAAATCGCAATGGAGAGCTTTCACTTCTCGACATAAAGGCCGATGGCATGGTGGGTGGTAGCGTCTATTTCGGTTTCCATCCCGACGGCAGGCACATAGTATTCTCAGCAAACAAGATCATTCCCGCCTTCCACGCCTCAGGCAGCAAGCGCTTGGAGGTGTTCGACACAGAGTCTGATGTCAATGTGGCTGACCTCACCGATGGGCGCATTATTAGTTGTCCACAGTTGAACGACTCGTTGCAGCTTGAGACCTTCCCAACATTCTCTCCCGATGGCAAAGAGATTTATTTCTGCACCGCAAAGAAGCCATCATTCACGGGCGATGCGGAGAAAGTAATAAAACAGCTTCAATACCATCTTTGCCGCATATCCTTCGATGCTGCCAAAGAGTCTTTTGGAAACAAGGTTGACACACTGAAGACGGCTGGCACATCGATATGCCATCCACGGATTTCGCCAGACGGCAGACATCTTCTCTACACCGTACAGGACTATGGCACCTTCCCTATCTGGCACCGTGAGGCAGACCTCCGAATGTTAGACCTCAAGACCATGAGGGTTGACACCCTTGCCCTCGTAAATAGCGAACGCTCCGACACTTACCACTCATGGAGCAGCAACAGCCGATGGTTTGTGTTTGCGAGCAAGCGGGACGACGGTCTTTATGGCAAGCCCTATTTCTGTTATGTTGACAACCAAGGCAGAGCACACAAGCCATTTGTCCTACCACAACAGTACCCTCATTTCTACGACAACTTCTTAAAATCGTTCAATGCCCCTGAATTGGGTCGTGGCGCACTTCCCTTCACTGCCAACGATATGCGTGAGTTGATGAACACCGCCAAACCACGGAAATTCACGAGGAAATAATACGGGAAATGCCGACTTGACATAAGTCTCGTCGGCATTTTTTGTCTTAGTTTCAATGTTAGTCGTTGAGCATCATTACATGCTCTGCAACATTCTCTTCAATACTGTAGTAGCTGAGATCTCGCGGTTGGCAGCCTCAGGAATTACGAGCGACGTGGGTGCCTCGATTACGTCGTCGCTTACTATCATGTTGCGGCGCACAGGCAGACAGTGCATGAAGAAGGCGTTGTCGGTCCACGACATGTGCTCGCTGTCAACGGTCCACGACATGTCCTTCGACAGTACCTTGCCGTAGTCCTGCGGGCGGGTTACTCCAGGGCAAGCCCAGTTTTTGGCGTAGATGAACTGCGCTCCCTCGAAAGCCTTGCGCTGGTCGTACTCTACCCTTGCACCACGAACGAACTTCGGGTCAAGCTCATAGCCCTCGGGATGGGTGATGACGAAATCGACATTAGCCTCGTTCATGAAGTCGGCGAAAGAGTTTGGCACAGCCTGCGGCAACGCCTTTGGATGTGGTGCCCACGTAAGGACTACCTTCGGTCGCTCGGTGCGCTTGTATTCCTCAATGGTGATGAGGTCGGCAAAAGCCTGCAGTGGGTGGCCTGTGGCAGCCTCCATGGAGAAGACCGGCTTGCCTGAATACTTGATGAACTGGTTGAGAATCTTCTCGGTGTAGTCGTCCTCACGGCTTTCAAAGCGGGCGAAGGAACGCACTCCGATAATGTCGCAATAGCTTGCCATTACTGGAATGGCTTCAAGCAGATGCTCGCTCTTGTCGCCGTCCATGATGACGCCACGCTCGGTCTCAAGTTTCCATGCTCCCTGGTTTACGTCGAGTACGATGACATCCATGCCGAGGTTGCGTGCCGCCTTCTGCGTCGAGAGGCGCGTGCGCAACGAGTTGTTGAAAAAGATGAGGAGACAGGTCTTGTGGTGACCCAGAGCCTCATACTTATAACGGTCTTTCTTAATCTCAAATGCTTCGGCGAGAGCCTGATTGAGGTCGCCGAGGTCAAAAACGTTTGTGTATGTCTTCATATTTATATATTATTAAAGGAGTTAATGGAGTTAAAGTAGTTGAATGGAGTTAAGGACAATAGTCATTACATCACCTTCATAAGAGTATTTAAAGCTTAAACATACGTCTTTAACTCCTTTAACTACATGAACTCCTTTAACTACCTATATTTTATTAATTCCGAACTTGTCCATTCCCTTCAATAAGCCACTTGTAGGTGGTTATCTCCTCAAGTCCCATAGGGCCGCGCGGACCGAGCTTCTGGGTGCTGATGCCTATCTCGGCTCCAAGTCCGAACTGAGCTCCGTCGGTGAAGCTTGTCGGGGCGTTGACATAGACGCACGCGGCATCTACCATCAGCTGGAACTTGAGGGCATTTGCCTCGTTCTCAGTAATGATGCACTCGCTGTGGCCAGAGTCGTAGGTGGCAATGTGGTCGAGAGCCTCATCAATGGAATCAACCACTTTAATTGACATCTTGTAGTCCATGAACTCAACGCCGTAGTCCCCCTGCAAAATTTTCACCCCCTTCTTTATCACAGGTTCAAGCAGGACATCGAGTTCGGCAAGGCGTGAGCGATGGATGATGAGGCAGTCGAGGGCATTGCAGACGCTGACGCGGCGGGTCTTGGCATTGTCGATTATTCGGCGGCCTTTCTCAATGTCGCCAAACTCGTCGAAATAGGCGCTTACCACACCAGCGCCCGTCTCAATGACAGGCACCTTGGCATTGTCGCGCACGAAATCGATTAGCTGTCTGCCTCCGCGTGGAATGCAGACGTCGATGTAGCCAACGGCGTTTAGCATCTCTGCCGTAGCCTCGTGTGTGGCAGGAAGCAGGGCTACGATGTCGGTGGGAATGCCGTGCTGGGCAAGCACCTCGTGTATCAGCGCCACTTCCTCACGATTGCTGCTGTCTGCATCCTTGCCGCCCTTCAGCACGCAGGCGTTTCCGCTCTTGAAGCAAAGTGAGAAGACATCGAAGGTGACGTTGGGGCGTGCTTCATATATCATGCCTATTACACCGAAAGGCACACTGACACGCTTCAGTCGAAGCCCATTGGGCAGAGTCGATTCCTTCAAGATGCGACCCAAGGGCGACGGCAGTCGGCTAACGTTGCGCATGTCTGACGCAATGTCGTCGAGTCGCTTGTCGGTGAGTTGCAGACGGTCGTAGAGGGGGTTCTTCGGGTCCATCTGCGCAAGGTCGATGGCGTTGGCTGCCAGTATGCGCTGCTTGTTGGCGGCTATGGCATCGGCAACAGCAAGGAGCACCTCGTTGCGCTTGTCGTCGGAGAGGGTTGCCAATAGTCGGCTGGCGAGTTTTGTCTTTTTGAATGTTTCTTTCATTTTTTCTTTTGCGACCCATCGCTGACGCGATGGGCACGGGGGCTGTTAAGTTATTCCTTTTTTTTGCTTAAGAAGACGGTGTGGGGGGTGGTGGATGGGGAGGTGATGAGGTCGATGAGTATGTCCTCACGCTCGCCATTGGCAATGACGACCTTTATGCCCGACTGCTGAACGCGGGTGGCTGTGGTGTATTTCGAGTGCATGCCTCCTCGCCCGAAGGCGCTCTTCTCGGTCTGTATGTATTCGCTCAGGTCGCGTCCTGGGGCTACACGTGGAATGAGCCGGGAGTCGGGGTCGTCGGGATGACCTGTGAAGATGCCGTCGATGTTGCTGAGAAGTATGAGCATGTCGGCATTCATCATCTGTGCGATTAGCCCACTAAGTTCATCGTTGTCGGTGAACATCAGCTCGGTTACGCTGACGGTGTCGTTCTCGTTGACTATGGGGATGACATCGTTCTCAAGCATCACCCTCATACAGGCACGCTGGTTGTCGAACTGCTCACCCGGCTGGAAGTTCTCCTTCATGGTCAGTATTTGTCCTACGTGCATGTTGTGCTCACGGAAAAGGTCGTAATACAGCCCTATGAGCTTTACCTGTCCAAGAGCTGAAAAGAGTTGTCGCTGCTCCACCGTGTCGAGGTCGTGACCGACCAGTAGTTCACGCCGTCCGCACGCCACGGCACCCGACGACACGAGTATTACCTCGTGCCCCTGCTGCTTCAACCATGCTATCTGGTCGATTATAGCCGACATTCTCGTTATGTCGAGATGTCCGTCCTTTCGTGTGAGCACGTTGCTGCCCACCTTGATAACTATTCTCATTTCTTGTCTTTTTCTCTAATCTCCACACGACGTATCTTGCCACTGATGGTCTTTGGCAACTCATCGACAAACTCAATGATGCGTGGATATTTATATGGTGCGGTTACGTGCTTGACGTGGTTCTGCAGTTCCTTTATCAAGTCGTCGCCAGCCTTGTCCTTCCAGTCGTGGTGCAGCACTACGGTGGCTTTCACCACCATGCCCCTTATCTCGTCGGGCACACCCGTTATGGCACATTCCACTACGGCGGGATGGGTCATCAGTGCGCTCTCAACCTCAAATGGGCCAATGCGGTAGCCACTCGACTTGATTACGTCGTCGATTCGTCCCTCAAACCAATAGTAGCCATCCTCGTCGCGCCAAGCCACGTCGCCAGTGTGATAAAGTCCGTCGTGCCAAACGCTCTGCGTCAGCTCCTCGTCGCGATAGTAGTACTTGAAAAGGCCTACGGGAAGTCCATTGCCAGTCATAACTACAATCTCTCCCTTTTCACCATCCTCACAAGGAGTGCCGTCAGGCTTGATGAGGTCGATGTCGTATTGCGGGTTTGGCAATCCCATGGAGCCTGGCTTTGGCTTTGTCCATGGCATGGTGCCGAGCGTCATTGTGGTTTCTGTCTGACCAAAGCCTTCCATAAGCGAGATGCCCGTCAGTTCCTTATATTTGTCGAAAACGGCAGGGTTAAGTGCTTCGCCAGCCGTACAGCAATAGCGCAGCGACGAGAGGTCGTAATGCGAGAAGTCCTCGTGGATTAGAAAACGATATACCGTTGGAGGAGCGCAGAAAGATGTGATGCGGTACTTCTCTATTTGGCGGAGTATCTTGTCGGCGGTGAACTTCTCGTGGTCGAACACAAACACGGCAGCTCCTGCAAACCACTGACCATAGAACTTGCCCCAAACAGCCTTGCCCCAACCAGTGTCTGCCACCGTGAGGTGTATGCTGTCCTCGGCAAGGTTGTGCCAAAAGACTCCTGTCGTCAAGTGTCCCATGGCATAGAGATAGTTGTGGGCAACCATCTTCGGCTCGCCGCTTGTTCCACTGGTGAAGTACATCAGCATGGTGTCGTTGTTGTCGTTTGGAACGGCAGGGCGCACAAACAGTGGAGCATCGTTCCACTCCTTGTGCCAATCGTGGAAGCCCTCTGCCTGCTTTGGACCAATGCAGATAAGGGTTTCCAAAGTTGGGCTTTCAGCCTTTGAGGCAGCAACCTGTTGCATTATGTATTCCTCGCCAGCGCATACTATAGCCTTCACACTGGCTCTGTTGTTGCGATAGACGATGTCTTTGGTCGTAAGCATGTGTGTGGCAGGAATTGCCACTGCTCCAATCTTATGCAGAGCGAGCATCGAGATCCAGAACTCATAGCGGCGCTTCAGGATAAGCATTACCATGTCGCCACGACCAATGCCAAGCTGCATGAAATACGAGGCGGCACGGTCGCTCAGTTCCTTAAGGTCGCGGAAAGAGAAACGCTTGCAGTCGCCCTCGTCGTTGGTCCACAGCAGGGCGAGCTTGTCAGGCTTCTCCTCTGCCCACTTGTCCATCACGTCGTAGGCAAAGTTGAAGTTCTCGGGTATGATGAAGCTTAGGTTACGCGCATAGTCCTCCTGAGAGGTGAATGTTGTCTGTTTTAGGAATCTTTCTATCATGATTTTAAAGTGTGATTAAAGGATGATGGCAAGAAATTTCACAGGCTTGTCGTTGAGGGCTCTCATGCAGTGTGGCTGTGTGGCGTCGAAATATACGCTGTCGCCCTCGTTGAGCACGAGAGTACGCTTGCCGATGGTAAGCTCGAGTGTGCCTTCGGTCACCATGTTGAACTCCTGTCCCTGATGTGAGTTCTTGTGCAATGGCGTATCGTCCGATTTAGGCTCCACAGTGACCATGAAGGGGTCGGCAGTACGGCTGCGGAAGCCGCTTGCCAAGCTTTGGTATTTGTACTCCTTCCGTCGCTCCACGCTCATGCCCTGTCCCTTGCGTGTAAGGAAATAGGTGCTCATGTGTGGCTCCTCGCCAAAGAGAAGCACGTCGAGCGCAATGCCATACTTCTTCGAGATTTTTTGTAAGCTACTGATAGACAGCTCGCCATCGCCAGCCTCCATCCTAAGATATGTGTCGATGTCCAAATCGCACAGTTGCGCAATGTCCTCGGCAGGAATGTCGAGAACGTCGCGCAAGCCACGGAGTCTTTCTCCGATTTGTTCTATTGCGTCGTGCATGAATATGGAGCCCCCTATAATCCCCCCGGTGTGGGATGGCCTGAAAGGGCTTTGGGCCAAATTAATAATCGAGGCCCCTATATTCCCCCAGTGGGGGATGGTCTGACGGGGCTATAATAATTAATGTTTGCGGGGCCTATCCCCCTCCCCAGGGAGGGGTTAGGGGTGGGCCTACAACGCAGCCTTCAATCCCCTTATGACGGCACTGGTGAATCCGGCGTGCTCCATCTCGTTCAGACCACGGATGGTCACGCCGCCGGGTGTCGTCACCTTGTCAATCTCAGCTTCGGGGTGGTTGCCTGTTGCCTGCAGTAGCTCTACGGCTCCCTTCACCGTCTGCAACACGATGTTCTTAGCATCGTCGGCCTTGAAGCCAATCTCCACACCGCCTTCAGATGCCGCACGCACATAGCGCATGGCGTAGGCAATGCCACAAGAGGCGAGTGTAGTGCCTGCGGCAAGATGTTTCTCATCGACAATCATCACCTCGCCCATGCTGCCATACATCTCGCTTATGAGCTTGGTATTCTCGCGCGAGGCATTGGCGGGGACAATGAATGTCATTGAGCTGAGCAGGGCAATGGCAATGTTAGGAATGACGAGGAAGAATGGTATCATATCCTCGCCATCCTTGTGCAACCACTCCTTTATTTGCTCTGACGAGACGCCAGCGGCAACAACAACGAGAATCTGCTTCCTGTAGTTGAGCGACGACTTGATGCCCTTGAGCACAGGCTCGACGAGCCAAGGTTTTACTACTACGTTGACGATGTCTGACGACTCGGCAGCGATATTGTTGTCAGTGGTGATGCTGGCACCTGATTCTGCAAACTGGTCGATAGCCTTCTGCGAAGGGTCGGCAACAGTGATGTCGGAGTTCTTTGCGAAGTCTCCTTTCAGCAGGCCCTGGACAATGGCACCGCCCATTGCGCCTGCTCCGATAACTGAAATTTTCATAATGTGTTGGAGGACCACACCCGGCCCCTCCCTGAGGAGGGGTGATGTGAGCGTTAGATTGTTGATAAAATGTGTCTAAGTCTTTCCAAGAATGTATCGGCATCTGCTTTCGAGAAGCAGAGTGGCGGCAAGAGGCGCAGAATGTTTGTCGAGGCACAGCCGGTGAAGATGTGGTCGTCGAACAGCAGGCGCGAGCGGATTTCCTTGTGTGGGACATCAAGCTCTATGCCAATCATCAAGCCACGGCCACGCACATCCACAATGTGCGGCGCTGTCTTCTGCATCTCCTTAAGTTTTTCCAAAAGGTAGTCGCCTACCTCACAGGCATTCTCCACGAGGTTCTCCTGTTCAATAACGTCGAGCACCGCGAGAGCCGCTGTACAAGCCAAGTGGTTGCCGCCGAAGGTTGTGCCAAGCTGTCCGTATTCGGGCTTGAAGTCGGGCGAGATAAGCACTGCTCCCATCGGGAAACCATTGCCAATGCCCTTGGCACAGGTGATGATGTCGGGACGGATGTCAAGCCATTGGTGGGCGAAGAACTTTCCGCTTCTGCCATAGCCACACTGTATCTCGTCGCAAATCAGCACTGCACCATACTTCTTGCAGAGGGCATGGAGTCCCTGTGCAAACTCGGCGGTGACAAGCCTTATGCCGCCAACGCCTTGTATGCACTCGATGATGCAGGCGCAGACGTCGCCCTTGGCCAGTTCCTTCTCCCATGCCTCAAGGTCATTAAGAGGCAGATAGGTGGTGTGGCCGTTGGCGTTGATTGGAGCAATGATTTTTGGGTTGTTGGTCACCTCTACTGCCAGCGATGTCCTGCCGTGGAAGGCCTTCTCGGCAGAAAGCACGCGGGTGCGTCCTGTCTTGAACGATGCCAGTTTCAGTGCGTTCTCGTTTGCCTCGGCACCGCTGTTTATCAAGAACAGCTGATAGCCGTCGTAGCCACAGGCCTTGCCCAGTCGCTCTGCCAACTGCTGCTGCAGCTTGTTGACGACAGAGTTGGAATAGAATCCTAACTCGTTCAGTTGGGCAGTCATCATCTCCACATAGTGCGGATGACAATGTCCGATGCTTATCACGGCATGGCCGCCATATATGTCAAGGTATTCCTGCCCCTTGTCGTCCCATACCTTGCATCCCTTGCCCTTCACGATGTTTATGTCGAAAAGGGGATATACGTCAAATAGTTTCATTATCAATACCTTTTAAAATGCTGAAGATTTGAGGTTGAGTCCGGCAGCCTCGTCAAGTCCAAACATGATGTTCATGTTCTGCACCGCCTGCCCCACGGCTCCCTTCAAGAGGTTGTCGATGGTGGAGGTTATGAGGAGCTTGTCGCCAAACTTGTCGCAGTGGACGAGAGCCTTGTTGGTGTTCACCACCTGCTTCATGTCTATTGCCTTGTCAACATAGTGGGTGAAGCGGGCGTCCTTATAGAACGCCTTGTAGCCTTCGACAATTTCCTCCAAAGGCTTGTCGGTCTTCACCACCTCGGTGGCAAAAATGCCACGGGCGAAGTCGCCACGATATGGAATGAAGTCGATGTCAACGTCCAACTGACCCTGAACCTGACGCAGGCTCTGCTTTATCTCAGGCACATGCTGATGGCTGAAAGCCTTGTAGATGCTCATGTTGCCCATGCGCCAAGAGAAATGGGTGGTGGAAGTCGGCTTCTGTCCGGCTCCCGTGCTGCCCGTAATGGCATTCACAGCCACATCCTCGGTCAGCAGCCCCATGCTTGCGGCAGGGAGCAGTCCCAACTGTATGCAGGTGGCGAAGCAGCCGGGATTGGCAACATGCTGTGCCTTCGCTATCTTCTCCCTGTTGATTTCAGGAAGGCCATATACATAGTCATTGCCTGGGGCGGCAAGGCGGAAGTCCTGTGCGAGGTCAATTATCTTCACGTTCTCGGGTATGGTGTGTTCCCTCAGGAACGCCTCGCTCTTGCCGTGGCCGAAGCAGAAGAACACTACGTCAACCTCATTGAAAGGCATCTCTGAGGTGAACTTCAAGTCGCAGTCGCCATATAGTCCCTCGTGAACCTCCGCCACCGGATTGTCCGCATTGCTCTCGCTGTTGGCGAACACTATCTCTGCCTCCGGATGGTTTATGAGCAGGCGTATAAGCTCGCCGCCGGTGTAGCCTGCGGCTCCCAATATTCCGACTCTTATCATACTATTTTGAATTTACTTGGAATAATCCAATATAATATAGGATAGAGAATGATGCCACAGAAGGCTGTACAGATTGTCAGCGCAGCGTAAACAACTCTCATGATGGTTGGGTCAATGCCAAAATACTCGGCTATGCCGCCACAAACTCCGCCAAGCACACGCTGGTCGGACAATGTCAGTCTCTTTTCCATAATGCTTTATCTTTTTTCGTCCTTGTGAATACCATAATATACTCTCAGTGGAGTGCTCGACACCTTGATGAAGCCCTTTGCCTCGTCCGATGTCCATCCTGTCTGTGTCTCGCCATACTCGCCGAGCTTCGACTTCGTGAGGTCGTTGTCAGAGTCGATGCCAACGGTCTCGAATCCGTATGGACGTAGCTTCAGTATTGCCGTTCCGCTAACGTTGCGCTGCGAGGATGTCAGCATTGCCTCGATGTCGGGCATTACCGGCTCAAGATACTGGCTCTCGTGGAGGAACATACCGTACCAGTTGGCAACCTGGTCCTTCCAGTACTGCTGCCACTTGCTCAATGTTGACTTCTCCAGCAGGCGGTGAGCCTCGATGATGAGCTTCGGAGCAGCTGCCTCAAAACCTACACGACCCTTGATGCCGATGATGGTGTCGCCCACGTTGCAGTCGCGGCCTATGGCATACGATGCGCCTATCTCCTCTATCTTCTGGATGGCAGCAACCTTGTCGTCAAACTTCTCGCCGTTGACGGCAACAATCTCGCCCTTGTCGAACGTAATCTTCAGTGTAGCCTCCTGCTCCTTGGCGGTCACGTGCTTCAAGTAAGCGTCCTCGGGCAGTCCCTGTGTTGGGTCGAGCAGCTCGCCGCCACAGATGCTTGTTCCCCAAATGCCCACGTTGTATGAGTACTTCAGCTTTGTGAAGTCGGCAAAGAAACCGTGGTCGTTAAGGTAGTCAACCTCTTCCTTGCGGGTCAGCTTGTTGTCGCGTGTCAAGGTGATTATCTCCACGCCTGGAGCCATCACGAGGAATGTCATGTCGAAACGTATCTGGTCGTTGCCTGCACCAGTAGAACCATGTGCTATGGCGTCGGCACCAATCTCCTTTGCATAGCGTGCGATGGCTATTGCCTGGAAAATGCGCTCTGAGGAAACCGAGATGGGATAGCAGTTGTTGCGCAGCACATTGCCGAAAATCATGTATTTCAGCGACTTCTCGTAATACTCGTGAGTAACGTCGAGTGTCACATACTGCACTGCACCGAGCTTATATGCGTTCTCCTCATTCTTCTTCAGCTGTTCTGCGCTGAAGCCGCCAGTGTTGGCGCAAGCCGCATAAACATCATACCCTTCCTCCTTCAGTTTCATAACGGTGTAGGAGGTGTCCAATCCGCCTGAAAAGGCGACTACTACTTTCTTTTTCATATCTTATTTCCTTTATTTAT
>CAMAGM010000049.1 GCA_945833995.1 uncultured Prevotella sp. | reverse complement strand
CATTCTAAGCGGAATTCTAAATTTTACCTGCTTCATCATACATGTTTTAAAATTATTGTTATTCTTAGTTATGTAATATCATCTTTGGTCGTTTTGGACGTTTGAATGATTTTCCACGTTGTTTCACGCTGCAAAATTAGTTTTTCTTTTCCAATGTTGTTCGTTTTTTGATATAAATCATTATATTTGCATGCGCAATCGATTGCGCAGTAAAATATATATTATTAAATAATGTGGAATAACAACGTTGCAAATTATTCCATAACTTTGCACACGGATTAAGCCATCTAATATTGAGAGCCTAAAATGAAGGAGTTTGCACAACTAACGATGAAGGACATCGCTGAGCATTTCGGAACTTCCGTTGCCACGGTGTCGAGAGCCTTGAAGGATTCGCCACGCATCAGCGCCGAGCGCCGCAAGGCAATACAGGAGTTTGCCCGCGAGCACAACTTCTGCCCCAACACCATTGCCGAGTCGCTGAGGAACAGCAGGGTGATGCAGCCAAAGCTGATTGGGGTTATCCTGCCCGAGATAGTTCACTACTATTTCTCGTCCATCCTTGCTGGCATTGAGGAAATGGCGAGCCAAAACGGCTATCGCATAATGGTGGCGGTGAGCGACGAGAAATATGAGCGCGAGGTGAAAATCTGCCAGTCGTTCTACGAGAACAAGGTATGCGGCATCATTGTCTCACAGGCGAAGGACACGGTGAACTACGAGCACTTCAACCGACTAATCGATAGTGGAGTGCCACTTGTGTTCTACGATCGGATATGCACGGGAGTGGATGCGAGCCGAGTGGTGGTGGACGACTACAAGGGCGCGTTCACCGCAGTGGAGCACCTGATAGATACTGGCTGCAAGCGCATTGCTTTCTATGGCTCGCCAATGACGCTGGAAATATCGAAGAACAGATATAACGGCTACAAGGATGCCTTGCTGAGACATGGGATGACAGTGGAGAACGCGCTGACCCGCTTCTGCGACAACCGAGCCGACGCTGAGATAATAACGCCTGAGCTGCTAAGGCAGGAAGACAGACCCGACGGTTTTTTCGCCGTGAACGACGACACTGCCATTGGCATTATGTATGCCGCAAAGCGAATGGGCTTCAAAGTGCCCGACGACATCTCAATCTGCGGTTTCACCAACGGACAACGCGCCATTGCCTGCGACCCGACGCTCACCACCGTGGAGCAACGCGGAAGGAAAGTGGGAAGCGAGGCGGTGGATATATTAATAAAAAAGGTGGAGGGACTGATTCCCAAAAACAAGGTTGAGAGACGAATAGTGAAGACGAGACTCGTGATTAGAGGAACGACGAGGGAAGGGCTAAAAATTAAGAATTAAGAATTAAGAATTAAAAATTAAAGTTCATTAGCGACTTATGTAGGGGCAGACTTGTTAATTGAGAAATGAAGAATGAAAATTGGAGACAAAAGCCATGCGCAGTCATTCAATATTCAACCTTCAATATCCAATATAAAAATTGTTGCCTAACTGGGGAACAAAATTTCCCTAACTGGAGAGATGTTTTTTGCCAGTGAGGCAATATAGGAAGGAATAAGTAAAAATAAGTAACATATTACAAAAATGAAACAAAAACCGGATTTACCTTTCATGAAACTGTGGAACATCAGTTTCGGATTCTTCGGAGTGCAGATAGCTTACGCGCTCCAGAGTGCTAACATATCAAGAATCTTCGCCACGCTGGGAGCCGACCCTCACCAGCTGAGCTACTTTTGGATTCTCCCGCCTCTGATGGGAATTATCGTGCAGCCAATCATCGGAACCCTGAGCGACAAGACTTGGTGCCGTTTCGGTCGCCGCATACCTTATTTATTTATAGGAGCGGCGGTGGCTGTGCTCGTGATGTGCCTCTTGCCAAACTCCGGCTCACTGGGAATGACAGTCGGCACGGCAATGATATTCGGACTCTGCGCGCTGATGTTCCTCGACACGAGCATCAACATGGCAATGCAGCCATTCAAGATGCTTGTAGGCGACATGGTGAACGAGAAGCAGAAGGCACTCGCTTACTCCATCCAGAGTTTCCTCTGCAATGCCGGCTCGCTCGTTGGCTATGTATTCCCATTCCTCTTCACGGTGCTTGGCATCAGCAACATCGCTGCCAAGGGAGTCGTGCCCGACACTGTCATCTACTCGTTCTACATCGGTGCCGCCATCCTAATCCTCTGCGTCATCTATACTACGCTGAAAGTGAAGGAGATGCCGCCTGCCGAGTATGCCGAATATCACGGACTGAAGAAGAACCTCGACGAGGAGAAGGTGAACGTGCTCGCACTGCTGAAGGACGCTCCGAAGGCATTCTGGACCGTGGGACTCGTGCAGTTCTTCTGCTGGGCAGCCTTCATGTATATGTGGACCTACACCAACGGAGCGATAGCCGATACCTGCTGGGGCACAACCGACCCATCGACAGAAGGCTATCAGGCAGCGGGCAACTGGGTTGGAGTTCTCTTTGCCGTTCAGGCTGTGGGCAGTGTGATTTGGGCAGTAGTGCTTCCAAACATTCCCGACCGCAAGTTGGCTTACTCCCTCAGCCTCATCATCGGTGCCGTGGGTTTCTGCATGATTCCGTTCATCAACAACCAGTATATGCTCTTCGTGCCTTACGTCATGATAGGTTGCGCTTGGGCAGCCATGCTCGCCATGCCTTTCGCCATTGTCACCAACGCGCTTGAGGGCTATGGACACATGGGTGTCTATCTCGGACTGTTCAACGGAACCATCTGCATACCGCAGATTGTTGCGGCAGCCTGTGGCGGAGCGATGCTGTCGGCTGTTGGCAGCTTCCAGTACAACATGATGATCGTGGCTGGAGTGTCGCTCATCATCGGCGCCATCTGCGTGTTCTTCGTGAAGGACAAGACATTGGCAAAGATGTAGTGTGCGCAAACGATTGCGCACACTCATTGCGCCTTTTTCGTGAAAAAATCCCCATGGTAGCTAAATAATTAGTACTTTTGGGCATTAAAAACTTAAAATCACATTTATGACATTACTATTCAATCTGTCGTACAACACAGTTTACGGCGAGGAAATAATGCTTAATATCATGTCTGGCGACAATGCCCAGACCGTTGAGAAGTTCAAGATGGCGACCTTCGACGGCAGCACATGGATTTGCACCGTGAACAGCCTTGCAAAGCCAGGGGCTGTGGTGAACTACTATTATAGCATAGTGAAGAACGGCATAGAGGTGCGCCGCGAATGGCTCGTCGAGCCACATCGCCTCACCATGACCTCAGTGAAAGGCATAAACTATACCATCTTCGACAACTGGATAGACATCCCGGAGGATTCCTATCTCTATAGCTCGGCAGTGACGGAGTGTGTGGCGGCACGAAAGAAAGTCGCCCCGAAGTCCGTTGACTACTCCAAGACACTGAAGATAAAGGTGCGTGCCCCACAGCTCCGCGGACACGAGCGTCTCGCCATCATGGGCGAGATAGCAGAGCTCGGCAAGTGGGAGGCGCTGAAAGCCTACCCAATGACCGAGCAGCAGCCAAACGAGTGGGTTGCCGACATCGACGCGACGAACATCACCGCCGAGGCGTTCGACCTCAAGTTTGTGGTGCTCGACGAGGAGAAGGACTACACACCACTATGGGAGAACAACAACAACCGCCGCGTAGAGATGCCGAAGATGAACAATGGCGACGTGGTTGCCTTTGAGATGGGCATCGCGCTATTCTCCATCTATCCTTGGAAAGCGGCAGGCACCGTCATTCCCGTTTTCTCGCTCCGATCTGAGGGCAGCTTCGGTGTGGGCGACTTCGGCGACCTGAAGCTGATGATTGACTGGGTGGCAAAGACAGGACAGCGCGTGTTGCAGATACTGCCTATCAACGACACCAACATCACCCACACCTGGACCGACTCATATCCCTACAACAGCATAAGCATCTATGCCTTGCATCCACAGTATGCCGACCTCCGACAGCTGCCAGCACTGAAGGACAAGGCTCGCCGCGAGCATTTCGCCGCACTGCAGAAGGAGCTGAACGCGCTGCCGCAGATTGACTACGAGCGTGTGTTCAGCGCCAAGATGGAATATCTGCAGGAGGTGTTTGCCCAGGAGGAGGCATCGCTCAGCAAGAAAGCAGCCTACAAGACATTCTTCGCGAGCAACAAGGAGTGGCTCGTGCCTTACGCAGCGTTCTGCTACTATCGCGACCTCTATGGCACTGCCACATTCAGCGAGTGGCCCGACCATCAGTCGCTTCCCGACAAGGAGCGTGAGGCTATGGCAAAGCCTGGAACGGCACTATATAAAAAGGTGGCGTTCTGGTATTTCGTGCAATATGTGCTCGACACACAGATGCGTGCAGCACACGACCATGCCCGCGCCAACCGCGTGATTCTCAAGGGCGACATTCCTATCGGCATCAGCCGCGACGGTGTGGAGGCCTGGGTAGAGCCACGCTACTTCAACCTCAACGGTCAGGCAGGAGCTCCGCCAGACGCTTTCTCGGTGAATGGTCAGAACTGGGGATTCCCAACCTACGACTGGGACGAGATGATAAGCGATGGCTGCTCTTGGTGGGTGCGCCGATTCACCAAGATGGCGCAGTATTTCGATGCTTACCGCATCGACCATGTGCTCGGTTTCTTCCGCATTTGGGAGATTCCCATCAATGCCGTACACGGACTGCTCGGACAGTTTGCCCCATCGCTCGGACTCACACGCGACGAGATTGAGGGCTACGGCCTACGCTTCAACGAGGACCGCTACACACGTCCGTTCATCACCGACTGGACACTCGACCGTATGTTTGGCGAGCACGCTGCAGAGGTGAAGGAGATGTTCCTCGACCGTCTCGACGACGAGCACTATCAGATGAAGCCTGAGTTTGACACTCAGCGCAAGGTTGAGGCGTGGTACAAGAGAATGAGGAGTGAGGAGTGTGGAGAGAGGAGTGAGATATGCGGAATGAAGATTGAAAATCTTCGCGACTCGCTCTATGCCATGATAAGCGATGTGCTCTTCGTTCGCGACCGCAAGGATGCGAAGAAGTTCCACCCACGCATTGGCGTACAGCTCGACTTCGTATATGAGTCACTCTACGACTCCGACAAATATCTCTTCAACCGTCTCTACAACGACTACTTCTATCGTCGCAACAACCAGTTCTGGTACTACGAGGCAATGAAGAAGCTGCCGCGACTAACAGAGGCAACACGAATGTTGGTTTGCGCCGAAGACCTCGGCATGGTGCCCGACTGCGTACCTTGGGTAATGAACCAGCTGCGCATACTGAGCCTTGAGATACAGTCGATGCCAAAGGACGACAAGGTGCGTTTCGGACACCTCTCGCGCAATCCTTACCGCTCGGTTTGCACTATCTCGACACACGATATGTCAACTCTGCGCCAGTGGTGGGACGAGGACTATGAGCGAACACAGGACTACTTCAACACGATGCTCCACCGTGGTGGTGCAGCGCCTCACCCACTCTCAGGCTGGCTTGCCAAGGAGATTGTGATGCGCCATCTGACAAGTCCGTCGATGCTCTGCCTGCTCTCGCTGCAGGACTGGCTCTCCATGGACGAGAAACTGCGTCTGCCCGATGCTGACGCCGAGCGCATCAATATCCCAGCCAATCCACGTCACTACTGGCGTTACCGTATGCACATGACCATCGAGCAACTTATGGCTTCAGACGAGTTTAATGCCAACGTGACAGAGATGATTTCGCAGAGCGGCAGAAAGTAGGAGGCTCACCCCAGCCCCTCACAGGGGAGGGGTAAAGCTTCATTGGAAACAGGTATTCAACAATCAAAAAACAATGTAATATATGAAAATCAATAGTCTATTTAATCTCTCCTCCCCGAGGAGGAGCTGGGGGTGGGCTTTGCTACTCTGCCCACTGATGGCAATGGCACAAGCCACAAGCGTCAGCTCGCCTGACGGGAACGTAACTGTAAAGTTTTCTCTCGCTGATGGTGGAGTGCCCACCTACGAAATGACATACAAGGACAAGGCTGTGGTGAAGACAAGCCGACTGGGACTTGAGCTTGCCAAGGACAAGCACGCATCGAAGGGCAAGCAGGAGACCGACCTCATGGACGGTTTCAAGGTTACCGACACCAAGACCTCGACCTTCGACGAGACTTGGACTCCTGTTTGGGGCGAGTGGTCGCAGATTCGCAACAACTACAACGAACTGGAGGTTGACCTCAACCAACCTTCCGCCGACCGCAACATCATCATCCGTTTCCGCGTCTATAACGAGGGAATGGGACTGCGCTACGAGTTCCCACAACAGAAGTCGCTCAACTACTTCATCATCAAGGAGGAGCACACGCAGTTCGCAATGGCTGGCGACCACACCGCATGGTGGCTTCCAGGCGACTACGACACTCAGGAGCAGGAGACACAGGAGACAAAGTTGTCTGAAATTCGCGCACGCTTCAAGAAGGCAGTGAACTGGGACAACTCCTCTGTCTCGGTATTCTCAGAGACTGGAGTTCAGACTGCCCTGCAGATGAAGACCGATGACGGGCTCTACATCAACATCCACGAGGCTGCCTGTGAGGACTATGCCACAATGCACCTCAACCTCGACGACAAGACCTTCGTATTCGAGTCGTGGCTCACTCCCGATGCTACGGGACTGAAAGGCTGCATGCAGACTCCTTGCCACACGCCATGGCGCACCGTCAAGGTGAGCGACGACGCACGCGACATGCTCTCCACCTCACTCACGCTCAACCTCAACGAGCCTTGCAAGATTGAGGATACATCGTGGATTCACCCTACGAAATACTGCGGTGTATGGTGGGAGATGATTGTAGGCAAGAGCACTTGGGAATACACCTCTGGTCTGCCTTCAGTGAAACTTGGCGAGACCGACTACAGCAAGGTGAAGCCTAACGGTCGCCATGCCGCCAACACCGAGAAGGTGAAGCAGTACATCGACTTCGCAGCCGCAAACAATCTCGACCAGATTCTCGTCGAGGGTTGGAACGTAGGTTGGGAAGACTGGGCAAACATGTGGAAGCGTGACGTCTTCGATTTCGTCACTCCTTATCCTGACTTCGACATCAAGTATCTCAACGAGTATGCACACTCGAAGGGCGTGAAGCTGATGATGCACCACGAGACCTCGTCGAGCACTCAGAACTACGAGCGCCATCTCAACGATGCCTTCAACCTGATGAACAAGTATGGCTACGACGCGGTGAAGACTGGCTACGTCGGCGACATCATCCCACGCGGCGACCACCACTACTCACAGTCGATGAACAACCACTACATGTACATCATAAAGGAGGCTGCCAAGCACCACATCATGGTGAACGGTCATGAGGCAGTGCGTCCTACAGGTCTTTGCCGCACCTATCCAAACCTCGTGGGCAACGAGAGCGCACGCGGAACGGAGTATGAGGCTTTCGGCGGCTCAGCACCCTCGCACACTGTAATCCTGCCTTTCACCCGTCTGCAAGGTGGACCAATGGACTACACACCAGGCATTCTTGAGACACAGCTCGGCACGTGGAGCGACAACAAAAACTATATCCATACCACTCTCGTTGGTCAGCTGGCGCTCTATCTTACGATGTACTCTCCATTGCAGATGGCAGCCGACCTGCCTGAGAACTATGCAAAATTTGACGATGCATTCCAGTTCATACGCGACGTGCCTTGCGACTGGAGCGACTCTCGCTATCTTGAGGCAGAACCAGCACGCTACATCACCGTGGCACGCAAGGACAAGAAGTCGGACAACTGGTTCATAGGTGGCAAGTGCAATGAAGATGGTCACCTCACCACTCTCACCTTCGATTTCCTTGACAAGGGACGCAAGTATGAGGCTACCATCTATGCCGATGCCAAGAATGCCGACTACGAGAAGAACCCCAAGGCTTATACAATCACCAAGAAGACTGTCAAGCAGGGGCAGAGACTAAAGATTCAGCAGGCCCGCGGCGGTGGCTTCGCAATATCGCTTAAAGCTTTGTGATTTATTTTACTATTATGAAGAAATTACTCATGGCTGCATTGTTGGTCGGAAGCATAAGTGCTTCCGCCCAGCAAACATTTAACGAGATGACCTACACTAAGGAAGTGTCGTCGTTCAAGCTCAACGCCCCATCAAAGGCGAAGAGCGTGAAGGTATATATATATAATAAAGGTGTAGGCGGCGAGAAGGTGAGAACCGTGAAGATGAAGCGCACGGGCAACGACCTTTGGACAGCCGACGTGAAGGGCGACCTCAAGGGAATGTTCTACACCTTCCAAGTGGAGACTAAGAAGCAGACTATGAACGAGACACCGGGAGTCTTCGCCAAGGCAGTCGGTGTCAACGGCAAGCGAGCCGCAATCATCGACCTCTGCGAGACTAATCCCGAAGGCTGGTGCTGCGACAAGCGCCCGCTGACCAAGTCGCCCACCGACCTCGTCATCTACGAGATGCACCATCGCGACTTCTCTGTCTCTCCAACCTCTGGTTTGGAGCATAAGGGAAAGTTCCTTGCCCTGACAGAGCCGAAGGCGGTATATCACCTGAAGAACCTCGGTGTGAACGCCATCCACATCCTGCCGTCCTACGACTACGCCTCGGTAGATGAGTCGAAGCCCGACGTTCCACAGTACAACTGGGGCTACGACCCTCTGAACTACAACGTGCCCGAAGGCTCATACTCCACCAATGCCGAGTGTCCTATCGCCCGAATAAAGGAGTTCAAGCAGATGGTACAGGCACTGCACAAGGCTGGCATACGCGTCATCCTCGACGTGGTGTATAACCACACTTTTGATGTTGACAACAGCAACTTCAACCTCACCTATCCAGGCTATTACTATCGCACCACAGCCGACGGCAAGGTTTCCGATGGCTCAGGTTGCGGCAACGAGACGGCGAGCGAGAAGCCACTGATGCGTCAGTTCATGATTGAATCGGTGATATATTGGGCAAAGGAATACCACATCGACGGTTTCCGTTTCGACCTCATGGGCATCCACGACATAGAGACGATGAACCTCATACGCAAGGCGCTCGACGAGGTTGACCCTTCAATCTATATGTATGGAGAAGGATGGAGTGCTGGAGCGTGCGCCTATCCTACAGAGAAACTCGCCATGAAGGCAAACACCCGACAGCTCGACCGCATAGGTGCTTTCTGCGACGATATGCGCGATGCCATCCGTGGTCCGTTCAGCGACGACCACAAGTCGGCATTCCTCGGTGCCATTGCAGGCAATGAGGAGAGCATCAAGTTCGGCATAGCGGGAGCCATTGAGCATCCGCAGATCGACATGACGAAGGTGAACTACTCCAAGGCTCCTTGGACAAACTCTCCGGCACAGATGATAAGCTACGTGAGCTGCCACGACGACATGTGTCTTGTTGACCGACTGAAGGCGAGCATCCCAGGCATCACTCAGGACGAACTGATACGTCTCGACCTTCTTGCCCAGACCGCCGTGTTCACGGCACAGGGTGTGCCGTTCATGCTTGCAGGCGAGGAGATGCTGCGCGACAAGAAGGGAGTCCACAACAGCTTCAAGTCGCCCGACGACATCAACCAACTTCCATGGGACAACCTCGAGCGCTATCCACAGGTATTTGACTACTACCGCGGTCTGACCGAGCTTCGCCGCAACCATCCAGCCTTCCGCATGGCTGATGCCGACATGGTGCGCAGTCACCTCGAATTCCTCACGGCTCCCGACAACGTCGTTGCCTTCCGCCTGAAGGGCAATGCCAACGGCGACTCGTGGCGCGACATCATCGTGGTGCTCAACTCGAACAAGACAGCACAGAAAGTTGCCATTCCACGAGGCATGTGGACTGCCGTTTGCAAAGACGCACAGATAAACTTGGCAGGAATTGCGGAATACAAGGATTGCACTGAGGTGACTGTCAACCCGCAAGAGGCACTGATACTTCACAACTAAAAATAACTACAATGAGACAAATTCTTACCGCCTTACTTTTAGGCACAACATTAACTATGAATGCAGCAGTTAAGATAGACCGAATAGAACCTACCGACTGGTTTGTGGGACTGAAGGACGCAAGCCTCCAGCTCATGGTCTATGGTGAGGGCATCAAGACTGCTGAAGTGACAACTGACTATCCTGGGGTGAGAATCGACTCGCTCGTGCGTCTCGACTCACCAAACTATCTTCTCGTCTATATGGACGTGAAGGAAGCGCAGCCGGGCACGATGACCTTGCAGTTCCAGCAGGGAAAGCAGAAAAAGAAGGTGGCTTACCAGCTAAAGGCACGCGAGATGAAAGGCGAGGAGCGCAAGGGATTCTCCAATGCCGACGTGCTCTACATGCTCATGCCCGACCGCTTTGCCTCTGGTCGCACCGACAACGACCAGATAAAGGGAATGAGAGCCTACACCAACGACCGCTCGCAGCCAAGCCTGCGCCACGGCGGCGACCTTGAGGGCATCCGCCAGCACCTCGACTATTTCAAGGAACTGGGAGTAACGGCACTCTGGTTTACGCCAGTGCTTGAGAACGACTCGCCCGACAGCAACGGCTTTTCCACCTATCACGGCTATGCCACCACAAACTACTACCGCGTTGACCCACGCTTCGGCTCCAATGAGGAGTATCGCCGTCTGTGCGACGAGGCACATGCGAAAGGTTTGAAGATTGTCATGGACATGATTTTCAACCATAGCGGTTTTGAGCATCCATGGACTCTCGACATGCCTTCAAAGGACTGGCTCAACACACCGGAGTGGCTTGAGGAGTCGCTTCAGACAGGTCTCGACCGCACCACTGGCAAGGCAGACGGAACAGAGGGGAAGGCATCGAAATATCTTCAAACGAGCTATAAGCTCACTCCTGTGGTTGACCCATACGCCTCGAAGATTGACATGCACGAGACTGTTGACGGTTGGTTCGTTCCATCGATGCCCGACCTCAACCAGCGCAACCCGCACGTCATCAAATATCTTATCCAGAACAGCATCTGGTGGATTGAGACCGTTGGCATAGACGGCATCCGCATGGACACCTATCCATACGCCGACCGCGATGCCATGGCACATTGGATGAAAGTCATTGGCGAGGAATATCCCAACTTCAACACCGTTGGCGAGACATGGGTCACCGAGCCAGCCTACACGGCAGCTTGGCAGAAAGACTCAAAGCTCAGCGAGAAGAACAGCTATCTGCCAACAGTCATGGACTTCAGCTTCTATGACAAGATTAACCAGGCGAAGAACGAGGAGACCGACGACTGGTGGAAAGGCTTCAACCGCATCTACAACAGCCTTGTCTATGACTACCTCTATGCCAACCCAAGCAACGTGATGGCTTTCCTTGAGAACCACGACACCGACCGCTTTCTTGGCAATGGGAAGGACACTGTGGCGTTGAAGCAAGCACTTGCCCTGCTGCTCACCATCAACCGCACCCCGCAGCTCTACTACGGCACTGAGGTGCTGATGAACGGCACTAAGGAAGTGACCGACGGCAACGTCCGCAAGGACTTCCCCGGAGGTTTCCCTGGCGACACCAAAAACTGCTTTACACGCGAGGGACGCACACAGGCAGAGAATGCTATGTTCGACTGGCTCAGCCGCCTCCTCCACTGGCGTCAGGGCAATGAGGTCATCACAAAAGGCAAGCAGACACAGTTCATACCATACAAGGGAATCTATGTCATCGCCCGTCAATACAAAGGCAAGACCGTGCTGACCATTCTCAATGGCAACCACAAGCAGGCAGAGATGCAGCTCGACCGCTATGCTGAGGTGATAGGCGACAACACACAGGCAACCGATGTAATGACAGGTCGCAAGGTTAAGCTCGACAAGAAACTAAGCTTGAAATCACGTCAGGCAATTATATTGGAATATTAAAGTTTACGAGTTGACGAGTGGACAAGTTAACGAGTTATTACCGCCTTCGCAAATAACTTGTTTACTTGTCCACTTGTCAATTTATAAAATTGTATCAAAAATCAGTCGTATTGTTGCATCTTCACTATTTTTAGAGAATTATTGTTGTTTTATCCAGAAAAAAGGTCTAATTTCGCACTTGAAATTTACATTTCGGACCAAATGACAATAATTATTAATATGAAGAAAACCCTATTATCAATCGCCGCAGCCTGCATATTCGCAGCTACGGCAAGTGCCCAGACAGCAACGTTCAAGTACTTCAGCTACTCGGGCAATGACTCACGCTTCGACAAACAGTTCGACCCTACGAGCCAGTATCTCAACCCCGTAATGGCAGGATTCTATCCCGACCCCTCGTTCTGTCGCAAGGGAGACACCTACTACCTCGTCAACTCATCGTTCAGCTTCTTCCCCGGAGTGCCCATCTTCACCAGCAAGGACCTCGTCAACTGGAAGCAGCTCGGTCATGTGCTCGACCGCGAGAGCCAGTTGCCACTTGGCAACCAAAACGTATCTGGCGGCATCTTCGCCCCAGCCATCAGCTACAACGAGAAGAACAAGACATTCTACATGATCACGACCAACGTGGGCATGGGCAATTTCTTTGTAAAGACCCAAGACCCTGCCAAGGGATGGAGCGATCCTATCGTCCTCAAGGAAGTGGGTGGCATCGACCCCTCGTTCTTCTTCGACAAGAACGGCAAGGCATACATCGTGAATAACGACGCTCCCTCTTCAACTCCAAACTATGAGGGCGAGCGTTCTATCTGGATTCACGAGTTCGACGTGAAAAATGACCGTGTTGTCGGCGAGGCGAAGGAGATTGTCCGCGGCGGTACCCACGTTGTGAAGAACCCCATCTGGATTGAGGGTCCACACCTCTTCCGTGTCGGTAAATACTACTATCTGATGTGTGCTGAGGGTGGAACATGCGACTTCCACAGCGAGGTAATCCTCCGCGCAAAGAACCCAATGGGACCATGGGAGGAGTTTACCGAGGGCAATCCAATACTCACACAGCGCGTAGGTCTTGACCCCAAACGTCCCGACATCGTCACCAGTGCCGGTCATGCCGACATCGTGCAGACACCGAAGGGCGACTGGTGGGCAGTGTTCCTTGCTTGCCGCCCATATCAGGACGACTTCTACAACACCGGACGCGACACCTATCTGCTTCCCGTGACTTGGAACAACGGCTGGCCAACCATACTTGAGAAGAACACCCCAATACCAACAGTAAACAACAAGGCTGGTCTGCAGCCAGAGGAAGGCTTGACAAACACAGGCAACTTCAGCTATACCGACAACTTCGAGGGCGACAAACTCAACATGCGCTGGATGTATCTGCGCAACCCTGACCTCTCAGCCTACTCTCTCTCTGGCAATGGTCTTAGCATCAAGGCTTCTGACGCCAACATCTCTGAGCGCAAGTCGCTCTCTGCCGTATGGTGCCGCCAGCAGCACAACACCTTTAGCGCCGAGACAGAGGTCACCTTCTGTCCAAAGAGCGACAAGGAACTTGCTGGTTTCGCACTGCTACAGAACGAGCGTTACAACTTCACCTTCGGCAAGACCATACTCAACGGTCGTCCTGCCATCGTGCTCACCCGCTGCGAGAAAGACAAGCAGTTCGTAGGCTCTGCCTTCCTCTGTCCAAAGTGTGCCGACAAGCCAGTTAAGTTGAAGATTGTAGGCAACGGCCGTTACTATGACTTCCTCTACTCTTGCGGCGACTGCAAGGAGTGGAAGACCATAGCCCGCGGTGTTGATGCCGTCAACCTCAGCACCCATCAGTCTGGTGGCTTCATCGGAGCATGCATAGGACTCTACGCTACAAAGAACAAATAAAGAAATCACTCTAGCCTGCATTTTTCATACTGTTCCGTCACGAAAGGTCTAAATGGCAGTGCATCAGCGTGAGCACAGCGATGACGATGCAGAATGTAGTAAATCCTACTTTCAACCGACGACAAACCGAGAGCAATGTCAAGTTTACTTGAATATTGCCGAGCTGCGAAGGAGGAAGGCTAAGCCAAAGAGGAAGAGCGAGCACCGCGCTGAGGTGCTGCCAGTTAGACCTTGCAGTAGGAACGAGTATGAATAATGCAGGCTAATCCACACTACATCGGGCTGTCCGTCGAGACAGCCCGATTTCTTTTCTACAATAAAAATCTTAAAAGGATTTCGTCAAGTTGCACTTGATGCCATAAACCGCTATTTTTAGTTACGGATTGTAAACGATTTCGTCGGATTTGTTTCAATATGACAAAAACTTAAAAAATGTAGATTGAAACACGATTTATTAGTATGCCATTTTGAAAGAAAAGTAGTAATTTTGCACGCAAAATGTAAGCAAAGAAAGAGATTTATAAACTTAATGCAACTAAAATATGGCAAATGGATTGTATAATGCCGCTTACGAGCACGATGCGTGCGGTGTAGGCATGGTGGTGAATATCCACGGTAACAAAAGCCACGAGCTGGTTGACAATGCCTTGAAGGTGCTTGAGAACATGCGTCATCGTGGCGCAGAGGGCGCTGACGGACGAACCGGCGACGGCGCAGGAATAATGCTTCAAATACCTCATGAGTTCATTCTTCTTCAGGGTATTCCCGTACCAGAGAAAGGAAAATATGGTACTGGTCTTGTATTCTTGCCAAAAGACGAAAAGGCACAGGGCGAAATCCTCTCCATCATGATAGAGGAGATTGAGCGCGAGGGACTCTCGTTGATGCACCTGCGCAATGTCCCCACGAATCCCGATTGTCTCGGCGAGTCAGCCCATGCCACGGAGCCAGCCATCAAGCAGCTCTTCGTGACCGGTGTGACTGACGACAAGGTGCCCGTGTTTGAGCGTACCTTATATATTATTAGAAAAAAGATCGAGAAGCGCGTGAAGAATAAGGACTTCTACATTTGCTCTCTCTCGTCGAAGAATATCGTCTATAAGGGAATGTTGACGAGCCTTCAGGTTCGCCAATACTATCCTGACCTGACGAACAACTATTTCACCAGTGGTTTGGCTTTAGTACATAGCCGCTTCTCAACAAACACATTCCCTACATGGAGCCTTGCACAGCCTTTCCGTCTGCTTGCACATAACGGTGAGATAAACACCATCCGAGGCAACCGCGGCTGGATGCAGGCCCGCGAGAGCGTGCTCAACTCACAGGCACTGGGCGACATCAAGCAGATCTCACCCATCGTACAGCCTGGAATGTCCGACTCCGCCTCGCTCGACAACGTGTTTGAGTTCTTCGTAATGAGCGGCCTCTCATTGCCACACGCCATGAGCGTGATGGTGCCTGAGAGCTTCAACGACAAGAACCCGATATCAGAAGACCTCAAGGCTTTCTATGAGTATCACTCAATCCTCATGGAACCATGGGACGGCCCTGCAGCACTGCTCTTCAGCGACGGACGCTACGCGGGCGGTATGCTCGACCGCAACGGTCTGCGCCCTGCACGCTACACCATCACCAAGAACGACATGATGGTGGTGGCAAGTGAGGTTGGCGTGATGGATTTCGACCCGACGGAGATTGCCGAGAAGGGACGTCTGCAGCCGGGAAAGATCCTGCTCATCGACACACAGGAAGGCAAGATATACTACGACGGCGAGATAAAGGAACGCCTTGCCGCCGCACACCCATACCGTCAGTGGCTCTCCACAAACCGCATACAGCTTGAGAAACTGAAGAGCGGACGCAAGGTGGAGAATGCCGTTCCCGACCTTGTGCGCAAGGAGATAATGTTCGGCTACGGCGAGGAAGACGTTGACGGCACAATAGCACCTATGGCGACAAAGGGTCAGGAGCCTACAGCAGCCATGGGCAACGACACTCCACTTGCCGTGCTCAGCGACAAACCACAGATTTTCTTCAACTATTTCCGTCAGCAGTTCGCACAGGTGACCAACCCTGCCATCGACTCCATACGCGAGGAACTGGTAATGTCGCTTACGGAATACATAGGTCGTGTGGGCACTGGCATCCTCTCGCCCGACGAGACAAACTGCAAGATGGTGCGTCTGCCACACCCAATACTCAACAACACACAGCTCGACATTCTCTGCAACATACGCTACAAGGGATTCAACACCGTCAAGCTGCCCATACTCTTCGAGTGTGCCAAGGGTGAGGAAGGACTGCGCGACGCTCTCGACCAGCTCTGCAAGGATGCCGAGCACAGCGTCGATGACGGCTACAACTACATCATACTCAGCGACCGCGACGTTGACGAGACACACGCAGCCATACCATCGCTGCTCGCCGTGTCGGCAGTTCACCACTATCTCATCTCCGTGGGCAAGCGTGTCCAGACCGCACTTATTGTAGAGAGTGGAGAGATCAGGGAGACCATGCACGCCGCCCTGCTGCTCGGCTATGGTGCATCTGCACTATGCCCATACATGACTTTTGCAATACTTGACGATCTCGTAAAGCGTCACAAGATACAGGAAGACTACTCCACAGCCGAGGCAAACTACATCAAGGCAGTGAAGAAAGGCTTGTTCAAGATAATGGCAAAGATGGGAATCTCGACTATCCGCTCCTACCGCGGTGCGAAGATTTTCGAGAGTATAGGACTCTCAGAGAGCCTGCTGAAGAACTATTTCGGCACGAGCGTGTCAACCATTGGCGGCATTGGCTTGGCAACAATAGCCAAGGATGCCATTCGCCTTCACGACGAGGCGTTCTCGAAGAAGACACAGGACGACTTCCTGCCAAACCTCGGACAGTTCCACTACCGCAAGGACGGAATAAAGCACGCATGGAACCCCGAGACCATCGCCACGCTGCAACTTGCCACACGCACTGGCAACTACGAGAAGTTCAAGCAGTACTCAAAACTCGTTGACGAGAAGGAGTCGCCTATCTTCATCCGCGACTTCCTCGACTACAAGCGCAACCCAATCCCAGTTGACCAAGTTGAGCCTGTGGAGAACATCGTCAAACACTTTGTCGTAGGTGCCATGAGCTTCGGTGCGCTCTCTATAGAGGCGCATGAGGCAATCTGCTTGGCAATGAACAAGATTGGCGGTCGCTCCAACACGGGTGAGGGAGGCGAGGACAACGCACGCTTCCATGCCACGGTCGATGGCGTGTCGCTGTCGTCAAAGACAAAACAGATAGCATCAGGACGTTTCGGCGTCACGACGGAATACCTCGTCAATGCCGAGGAGATACAGATAAAGGTGGCACAGGGAGCTAAACCGGGAGAGGGTGGACAGCTGCCCGGATTCAAGGTCAACGAGATCATCGCGAAGACCCGCCACTCCATTCCCGGCATCTCGCTCATCTCTCCTCCACCTCACCACGACATCTACTCCATCGAGGATCTCGCACAGCTTATCTTCGACCTTAAGAACGTCAACCCCAAGGCTGCCGTAAGCGTCAAGCTCGTTGCCGAGAGTGGTGTCGGGACAATCGCCGCTGGTGTGGCAAAGGCAAAGGCAGACCTCATCGTCATCTCCGGAGCTGAGGGCGGTACGGGTGCGAGTCCTGCGTCAAGCATGCGCTTTGCGGGCATCTCGCCTGAGATAGGCCTCTCTGAGACACAGCAGACTCTCGTCAAGAACGGACTGCGTGGTCATGTAAGGGTTCAGGTTGACGGTCAGCTGAAGACCGGTCGCGACATCATACTCATGGCACTCCTCGGAGCCGAGGAATACGGTTTCGGCACAGCAGCCCTCATCGTCCTCGGTTGTGTGATGATGCGCAAGTGCAACCTCAACACCTGTCCTCTCGGTGTCACCTCACAAGACCCAGAGTTGCGCAAGCATTTCATAGGCAAGTCGGAATATCTCGTAAACTATTTCCTCTTCCTCGCACAGGAGGTTCGCGAATACCTCGCCGAGATGGGATTCAAGAAGCTGGAGGACATCGTAGGACACACCGAGCTGCTGATGAAGAAAGAGGCTATCGACGACAAGACCGCCACACTCGATTTCACACGCCTGCTCAACAAGGAAGAGAACAGCTGCTCACTCTACCACACCATAGAGCAGAAATACGACCTCGACAACGTTCTCGACCAGCAGATAATACGCGCCTCGCAGAAGGCTATCGAGGGCAAGGACGAGGTGAACCTCGACTATGCGATAAAGAACACCGACCGCGCCGTGGGCACCATGCTCAGCGGAATGATAGCCGAGAAATATGGCGAGGAGGCACTGCCAGAGAACACCATCAACATCAAGTTCAAGGGCTCGGCAGGACAGAGCTTCGGCGCATTCCTCGTCAAGGGAGTGAACTTCAAGCTCGAAGGTGAGACCAACGACTATTTCGGCAAGGGCTTGAGCGGCGGACGCATAGCCATACTGCCTCCTACAAGAAGCAACTTCTCCGCAGAGGACAACATCATAGCGGGCAACACGGGTCTTTACGGTGCCACGAGCGGCGAGCTATACATCAACGGAAAGGTGGGCGAGCGCTTCGGTGTGCGCAACTCAGGTGCAATAGCCGTTATCGAGGGCGCGGGCGACCACTGCTGCGAGTATATGACAGGCGGTCGTGTGGTAGTGCTCGGTGAGACAGGACGCAACTTCGCCGCAGGTATGTCAGGCGGTGTGGCTTACGTCTGGGACAAGAACCACAACTTCGACTATTTCTGCAACATGGACATGGTTGAGATAAACCTCGTTGAGGACAGCAACTACCGCAAGGAGCTGCACGAGCTAATCCGCCAACACTATCTCTACACAGGCTCCAAGCTCGCCCGCACCATGCTCGACGACTGGAACCGCTACGTCGAGGACTTCATCCAGGTCGTTCCTATCGAGTACAAACGCGTACTGCAGGAGGAGCAGGTGAGGAAGCTGCAACAGAAGATAGCCGACATGCAGAGAGACTATTAATCGCGTAACGCGATTAAATTAAGAATTAAGAATTAAGAATTAAAAATTAAAGATTAAAGTTCGTTTGGACGCTGATGTTCGACGAATGGGTCGCTTCGCGAAATTAAAGAATTAAAAAATTAAAAGATTAAAGTTCGTTTGGACGCTGATGTTCGGCGAATTGGTCGCTTCGCGAAATCAAAAAAATAAAAAATTGAAAGATTAAAGTTCGTTTGGACGCTGATGTTCGACGAATTGATGCGCTAACAAACTTTAATTCTTTAATCCTTTAATATTTTAATATTAAAATTTTAGAATAA